>DUTQ01000257.1 GCA_012841995.1 Thermoanaerobacterales bacterium
GCTCTTTTGGTGTACCATATCTTTGAATTGCTATAATTGCAATTCCACACGTTAACCCGAAAAGGCCCAAACATCCTGCAAGAATCATCAAAATAAACCTCAGTATCCTAAACGAATTTGCCGCACTGTAGTGGAAAATAAAAGAAGTAATCCCTGTAAAGGCTATAACAATTACAGTTGAAGCTGCCGTCAAGCCAGCAGAAACTGCCGCATCTCCTATAACCAAAGCGCCAACTATGCTAACAGCTTGGCCTATAGGGCGCGGAAGACGTACACCTGCTTCTCTTAAAACTTCAAAAATCAATACCATAATTAATACTTCCGCCAATACAGGAAAAGGCACTGTTTCCCGTTGTGCAGCTACACTCATTAAAAGCGAAGTAGGCAAGAGCTCTTGATGGAAACTTACAATACCTATATACAGCGCAGGTAAAACCAATGACAAAAATGCATCGATAAACCTTATTGGCCTTATAAACGATGCATATAAAGGATGTAAATAGTAGTCATCTGGTGCTTGAAAATACTCCATAAACAAGTTGGGAACAGTAAGAGCAAACGGAGATCCATCTACAATTATTCCAACCCTTCCTTCTAATAACATTGCAGCAAGCTTGTCCGGCCTTTCCGTGTGATTTACAGTTGGAAAAACACTTCTTGGGCTGTCATTTATGAGTTCTTCCACATAGCTTGACTCCAATATACCATCAATTTTAATGCTGCCTAAGCGATCTTTGACTTCATCCACTAGTTTTTGTTCAACTATTCCCTCAATATAAGTTAGGCAAATATTAGTATCAGTTACCGTCCCCAAAAACATGTTTTCAATCTTTAAATTAGGGCTCTTTATTTTTCTGCGCAAAAGAGATGTATTTGTCCTAATGCTTTCTACAAAGCTTTCTTGGGGCCCTCTAACTGTTGATTCTATTTCAGGCTGAGTTATGCTGCGAGCTTCCCAGCCACGTGCCCCGTTAATAATAGCAGTAGAATGGCCATCTACCAATAATGCTGTATCTCCAGATAAAATAGCTTGAATAATTTCATCTAGATTTTCAGTTTCGTTGATCTGATGAATACACAAGCAGCGCTGTTTTATAAAACGTAAAGCCTCTGCCTTTGTCACTTCTTTATGTTGTGTAACCATTGATACTTCTAATGCAAGAGCACGCATTATTTGGTCACTGAGCTGATTATTATCTGCTAATCCATCAATATAGATAAGAGCTAACCTTATCTCTTCATTTTGATCAAAAACAAATTCACGAAAAACAACATCACTACACTTATCGAGTATCTTCTTTATTTGTTCTAAATTTGTTTTTATGTCTTTACTTAAAGTAATATCTTTTAATATATCTGATGGATCACTTAATTGCTTTACTTTTTGTGACAAATCATCTTGATTTTTATTGACACGCCCCATTTGACACATCCTTTGTCAAAACTTGTTTTAAAATTTATAAAAATCACTTTAATATTCCTGAAAATGGTCTGAAGATTACTATAAAGATACCCAGCCCTAATAA
>DUTQ01000036.1 GCA_012841995.1 Thermoanaerobacterales bacterium
GCTGTTGCTACCTTTACTCCTGCTTCATATGCTCCCAGTGCTACTGCTTCATTGCCCAGCATAAGTTTTCTCAACTAGTATCACCAAGCCTTTCTTTTCTTAAAAAAACACTATTAAAAATTAGAGGAAAGAAAAATATATACTTAAGATTATACAATATTAATTGAAAAATATAAACATCTTTTTGATTTTTTGTGTTTCTCCTATAAAATAATACTATCAAATAAATGTCTCTTTGAGTAGACATAAAAGAACCGAACTTATCTGGTTTACAACAAGTTCGGTTCTTATTTAATTATGATTTCGGTGTTTAGGATAACATGTATTGCTTTTGATAAATCACTATCATCTTCAGCAAAGCTATCTTTAACACTTATCGATTGTATTTCACGCGGAAAGTGTTATTTTTTTCTGTTCAAAAAGTTTTATAATATTTTTAATGTTTTTTTCTGCTATTTGTGCTTTTATTTTAATTAGATTAGGATCTTTTTGTTTTACGGCTTCTGATAGCTCTTTAAGGGAATTTTCAACCTGGCTTGATTTATTCGTATCCTGTACATGAGTCTTGACTGTTTCCCATGAGTTTAAAGCTTCAGAAATTGCCAAAAGAGCAGGCTCTTCTTGACCGTTTAGTGCAAAATACGTAGATTTTCGCATATAATACAATACCTTCTTTAATTCCGGTGGTAACTTGGTTATAAAAAGTCTTTCAAAATCTATAGTCTTATCATAAAGCTCGTTGGTCAGCTGAAGCCCTTGATATAAGTCTTGTTTGGTTATACTAATAGTAAGTTTATCCAGATTCTGGTTAAACTTTTGAGTCATTTCCAATGATGCGCCACTTTTTACAGTTTCTGGCTGACATCCATTCCAGATGGAATGAATTGAGGTTACGGTTTTTTCGTATTTTGGCCAATCAGGAACTTCAGTCTTTTGCTGACTACTGGCCTTTGCCTGCTGGCCACCACCTGTATCACTTTGCTGCCCCTGCTTGCTGCCACCTGCCTGACCCTGTTGGCTCTTTTGTTGCTGACTTTGCTTTCCACCAGCCTCCTGTTTTTGGCTCTGCTGGTTGCCACCGCTTTGTTCCCGTTCCTTGCCGGGTATAGGAGCTACCTGTTTAAAGAAATCCCTTTCATACATTTTTAACAGTTTTTCAATTTCAGTCTGGAGTTTTGTCAGGTTTTTTGACTCTTTTTTTTCTCCTTGAGAACTTTTTGGAGGGGACTTTGCCGGTTTTTTTGAACACCCTGTCATATAACCTGTACATAATACAATTGACAGCAGGATAAATACACTCAAAATAAATATTCTTAAGGTTTTAGGATTTCGCATTTAATCACCCCTGAAATTTTACCTTAAGAATATTTTCCCCTAGCTTATAGTCTTTATCCATCCACAAGTGCAAACATAAGCTCTCCCTCGGCAGCAATTTTGCCGTCTACACTTGCAGTGGCCTTTCCCTTCCCTATTGGGCCTTTTATTTTGGTCAGCTCAACCTCAAGCTTTAAGCAATCTCCAGGAACAACCTGCCTTTTAAACCTCATGCGATCAATCCCGGCAAAAACTGCCAGCTTGCCCTGATTTTCCTCTATACTCAATATGGCACAAGCCCCGACTTGCGCCAAGGCCTCTACTATTAAGACACCTGGCATAATCGGCTTTTGAGGAAAATGACCTTGGAAGAATGGTTCTCCACAAGAGACATTCTTTATTCCTACAGCCCTTTTGCCTTTGTCTATTTCCAATATCCTGTCAACCAATAAAAATGGATAGCGATGTGGAATTATTTTCTGGATTTCGTCAATATTAAGCATTACTCTTCATCCTTATTTTGATTTCTATACTGAAATCATTTGTTTTATTCTACGTATTTGGAAAGCTGATTATACATCTGGTCTGCAAGACCTAATCCGCCATTTTGTGATATCTCTTTTGACAGCGCCTCATCATGCATAGCTAAAAATATATCGTATGAAAGGCCCTGTTCAAGCAAACCACTTTTAGGCACTGTCTTCCTCATCTCGCTTAAGAGCATGTTTACAAAAATCGCTTCAAATTCTTGGCAAACCTCTTTTAGTTTTTGTTTTGATTCTTCTGGCTTATCTAGCCTTTCAGGCCTTTGTTTCTGTTCCTTATATATTACATTAGGGTTTATGGCATCTACAGAGCTTATCATCTTTAATTATGCCTCCTAGCGCCTCAAGTTATTTGCCTGAGCAAGCATTTCATCAGATGTCTGTATGGCCTTTGTATTGACTTCATACGCGCGCTGGGCGGTTATTAAGTTTACCATTTCCTCAACAACTTGGACATTGGCCATTTCTAAAAAACCCTGAATAATTGAGCCATATCCTGCATCTGTCGTATCTTCTTTTAATTGATATTCTCCTGAAGCACTTGTTTCCTCAAAAAGATTGTTTCCTGTTGCAAGAAGTCCTTCCGGATTTAAAAATTTTACAAGCCCTATCTGACCTATTTCTTCAGGAGTTCCATCCTCATCCAAGCCAGTGATAAGGCCATCACCTGAAATACTTATGTCACTGTAACCTTCAGGTATTACTATGTAATCCTCATCAGCACTTAAGACATAATAGCCTTCAGAAGTAACAAGATACCTATCGGCACCATCCAGAGATACTTTAAATGACCCATCACGTGTATAGGCTCTGGTTTCATCCGGCTTTTCAACCATAAAGAAACCCTCTCCTTCTATTGCTAAGTCAAAGGTGTTGCCTGTTTGCTGCAGATTCCCGCCAGTAAAATCCCTAGTGGTAGCTGAAGACCTTACGCCGTGCCCAACCTGTAAACCTACTGGTGTCCCCTGGCCCTGCTGATACACATTTGGTCTTTTTACAGTTTCATACAAAAGGTCCTTAAATTCTGCCCTGCTCTTCTTGTATCCTGTTGTATTCACGTTTGCAAGATTGTTTGATATGATATCTACATTTAACTGCTGTGCCAACATTCCTGAACTTGCACTCCAAAGTGAGCGCATCATAAAAATACCCCTCCTATAATCCCACTGTTTCTGTCATTCCACAGTGGAGGGCCCCTGTATACAGTCCGGCCCTTGTATATTTTTTATATCCGGGCTATATCGTTGACCGCCCGTTCTATCAGCTCATCGTGAGCTTTTATGACCTTTTGGTTTGCTTCATATGCCCTAAAGGCTGAAATCAAATCAACCATTTCTATAACAGCATTGACATTTGATTCTTCGATTGTTTCCTGTAAAACCTCATATTCTGTAGCTTGTGCCCGCTGGGGTTGACCACTATAAAGATTATCTCCGTGCTTTATAGGTTGCTGTTCAGAACTAAATCGCACTATTGAAAGCCTAGCCACAGGCACTCCGTCTAAAAAAATTTCTCCATCCTTACTCACCTTAAAATCCGTGCCTTGTGCAATATTAATGCGTCCGTTTTCGCCTCTGACAAAATAGCCTTCTTTTGTAACTAGAAAGCCTTCAGCATCTTTTGTAAAGCTTCCATCTCTCGTATATCTAATGCCTTGTGGAGTTTCCACCTCGAACATATGACAAAAATAGTTGCCATCAGACTGACCGCTTGTGACTTTGTCGCTTATAGATATATCAAATGCATTTCCAGTAGTCCTTATAGAGCCTTGAGATAGCTTTACATTTACTTCGTCAAGAAATACTCCTGTGCCAAGATGACCAATAAATGGCCTTTTGTCTATATTTTTGTGTGGCGCTATTTCTACAGTATCAAAAAAGCGGTGTATATTCATTTCGGGATAGGCTTTAAAAATCGCCCTGTCCTTTTTAAAGCCTATGGTGTTTGCATTCGCAACATTGTTTGATATCACATCTGTTCTTGCCATTTCCGCTTTCATGCCTGTAGCTGCTGTATAAAGACCTCTTATCACTTTTTCACCTCCTTTTGTAGTTGTTTGAGGCTATTTTGAATATATGGAATTAGGCCCAAGCTTGTCCAGATTTTCCAATGCTTTGCCTGCGCCGAGTGCCACACAAGATATAGCATCTTCGGCTATGAAAACAGGTATTCCTGTTTTCTGAGAAATCAATTTGTCCATTCCCTTTAAAAGAGAACCACCTCCTGTCATAACTATGCCTCTTTCACTGATATCTGAAGCAAGTTCAGGTGGAGTCTTTTCAAGAACGCCAAATATTGCGTTGATGATTTGCTCTACTATCTCTTCAAGGGCATCAAGTGTTTGAGCTGCCGTAATTGTAATATTTTGCGGCAAACAAGTCCGTGGGCGAAGCCTTGTAA
>DUTQ01000258.1 GCA_012841995.1 Thermoanaerobacterales bacterium
AGCTGGCTCTCAAGCTGAAGCAAATAGTATTTATCCAATCCTTTTGCTTCTTTCATCAAAACAGCGTCAAACAATATTCGTTTCATCATAGCGTTTTCTGTATACGCTTTACATTCAATCGGCATTATAAGCTTACCATCTATGTAGACATGGACATCTGTGCCAAATTTATACACTATTTTATTGTTGTTTTTTATAAGATAATCTCTCACTTTCGGGTCTTCTATTCTATCAATATACCCATCTTTAAGATGAATCTTCATCTTTGATCTGTTCATTTCAAGCCTTTTTTTACTTTGCCCTAATACTGAACACCAAGCTGTTTCTACCAAAGCTTCTGCCAGACTTTCTACAAGTTTGCCCTTACCGGCCCTGATGATACCGCCATAAGCCCTATCATCACTTTCAAGGGCGGCGGTATCGATACCTTTGACGACCCTATCATAAGCTTTGATACAGTTCTTGAGCCTTTTTTCTATGCTCATCTTCTCTGCCCTCCCCCAGATGACTTTATTAAAAATTGTAACAGTTTATTACTTATTTGTCTAACAATAGCTGTTTAAAAGCCTATGTTTATGTATGAAATATTAAGAGATTAAATAGAAATTACTTATAGATTTTGGAATTAGCATTTGTTTTTCCTATTAGACACTGTATTTTGCGTTATATATAATGGGGCTGACACATATATACAGACTAAATATTTATTTGATATCATAAAAGGGGACGAGTATTGAAAAAGCATTTGTAGCATTTATAGTAATGACTTTAATTTTCTTAAGACAGGTAATAAAAGATAGTTGATTTTGTTAGACAAAATGAATAAAAAGGCAAGCATAAATGAGGAGTGATAAATATGAATAAACTTCCTGATAAACTTGATGATTACAATGAAGCCAGAAAGCAGGGATTTTTAAAGGTAAAAGCATTAAAGGATAAAGGTGTAAATGTGGTTGGTGTATTTTGCACATATACTCCTTTTGAACTTATATATGCAGCAGGTGCAGTCCCTATTGGCTTGTGTGGCATGAGTGAAGAGACGATACCTGATGCAGAAGCCCATCTTCCCAAAAACCTATGTCCCCTGATAAAATCCAGTTATGGCTTTGCTGTCTCCGAAAAATGTCCCTTCTTTTATTTTTCTGATATGATTGTTGGTGAGACTACATGTGATGGGAAAAAGAAGATGTATGAGCTGTTAAATAAAATTAAACACACCCATGTCATGCATCTGCCGCAAGGCCAGAAAAAAGAACATGCTTTTGACTATTGGAAAAATGAGATGCTGGAACTCAAGAAAGCCTTAGAGCAAAAATTTGGTGTAGAAATTACCGATGAAAAACTGCGAGAGGCGATTAAGGAAAGAAATAAAGAAAGAAAGATACTATTAGATTATTTTGAGCTTGGTAAATTAATTCCTTCTCCCATATCAGGATATGATGTAAACACAGTAATAGATTCACTTGGGTTTCAATTTGACAGGGCAACCCAGCGTGAAACTGTTTTAGCAAAGACAAAAGAATTAAGGGAAAAGTATGAAAGAGAATTAAAAGGAAAGACATCTGATAGACCCAGAATACTAATAACCGGTTGTCCAACCGGAGGAGTAAGAGAAAAAATTATTAAGACAATAGAAGACTTGGGTGCAGATGTTGTAGCATTTGAGAATTGCTGTGGCCCAAAGGAAAAAGTCGAACTTGTTGATGAAACAATAGACCCCATAGATGCATTAACAAAGAAGTATTTGAATATAAACTGTTCTGTGATGACACCTAATCCCGGAAGATTTAAATCATTAGGGGAAATGATAGATGAATATAGCGTTGATGGTGTTGTTGAAGTAGTCCTTCAGGCCTGCCATACATTCAATGTTGAATCATACAATATTAAAGACTTTGTTACAAAAGAAAAAGGCAAACCTTATATCTTGATTGAAACCGATTACTCCAAATCAGATACAGGCCAGGTAAATACAAGGCTCAATGCCTTTTTAGAAATGATTTAGTAGATTTTAGGTGATAAAATTGTATCGTATTGGTATAGACATAGGTTCTACTGCTTCAAAAACCGCTGTTTTTGAAGGCGACGATTTAAAACACTATTTTGTAATGCCAACAGGGTGGAATAGTAAAGAAACAGCTAATTCAATTAAGAAGAAGCTGGAAGAACTCAAAGTAAATATTGATGAATCAAGTATTGTGGCTACTGGGTATGGCCGAGTATCAGTCCCATATGCCGATAAAACCCTTACCGAGATAACCTGTCATGGACGGGGAGGGGCATATCTCATGGGAGATACATGCACCATAGTTGATATAGGCGGTCAGGACACAAAAGTTATTACTGTAGAAGATGGCATTGTGACTGATTTTACAATGAATGATAAATGCTCTGCAGGCACAGGAAAATTTCTTGAAATAATGGCGGCAAGACTTGGAGTAGATATACCGGAACTTTGTGAGCTGGCCAAAACAGGCAGCGATTTAACGATTAGTGCCATGTGTACTGTTTTTGCAGAGTCAGAGGTAATAAGTCACATAGGCAATGGCGAAACCAGAGAAGATATAGCTTATGCAGTAATTGATTCAGTAGTTACAAAGGTAAAATCACTATGCAGCAGGCACGGCTCCGGAAAGAACTATGTTTTAACAGGAGGCCTTTGCGATAGCCCGTATATAATAGAGGCTCTTTCGAAAAAACTGGAAAGCCCCGTAAAATCACACCCTCTCGGAAGATATGCAGGAGCAATAGGAGCAGCTATGCTTGCAAAAGGTAAACAACGCAAAAGTTAATAATCATTAGTGTACATTCGGCTTCCTGCCGTTGCCACAAGCCTGGGCTCTGTGGGAAACATAAAAGCAAAAGGTGAGATGATTAAAATTGTTAATCAATCTCACCTTTTTAAATAATGTAGGAGTCCAAAAAGCAGTAAATTGATATACAAAATGAATCATGTTAAAATATAAGCACAATCGCAATAAACGACTTATGATAAACTAAATTGTATTATATACAGTAAGTGGAATTTTTGAAATGATAACATATCAAGCTCTTGCAATTATTTCGCAAAT
>DUTQ01000259.1 GCA_012841995.1 Thermoanaerobacterales bacterium
AATGCCTTCTTTTCATAATGCTACGCCATTATTTTCTTCTAGGCTTTTCCATCTGTTACACCGGTCACCCCATCGAGCTATAACTTTACCTTCCATTCGAATGTTAACTACTTCACAGTGATTTGGGCAGCCACTGCATTCAAAACTATCAGCTGTAAAATCAGTATCAGAAATTTGAAATCCCTTAAACTTTGTGTTCTCTACTTCCATCTCCTTGGCCAAAAGAGCTGCTCCGATAGCTCCCATAACACCAAAGTTTTTGGGGATATATACAGTCTCACCTAGAGCGTTTTCAAATGCTGCCTTCATGCCAGCATTTGCGGCTACACCCCCTTGGAAAACTATCCTTGGCCTTATATCTTTGCCCTTGCCAACATTGTTAAGATAATTTCTTACCAGCGCCTCACACAGGCCACAAACTATATCTTCAGTCGTATAACCAAGCTGTTGCTTGTGTATCATATCCGATTCAGCAAATACGGCACACCTGCCTGCAATCCTAACAGGATTTGTTGATTTTAGCGCATAGTTGCCAAACTCCTCTATAGGAATATTCAAACGGTTAGCCTGTTGATCCAAAAACGAACCCGTGCCTGCAGCACAAACCGTATTCATGGCAAAATCGGTAACAACACCATCTCTGAGTATGATTATTTTAGAGTCTTGCCCCCCAATTTCAATAACAGTTTGTACATCAGGAATTTCGTGTTGTGCTGCTATTGCATGTGCTGTTATCTCATTTTTTACCACATCTGCACCGACGATAACCCCAGCCAACTGACGTCCGCTTCCTGTAGCTCCAACACCTTTTATATCCCATTTCTCCTTTTTCTTAAATGAAAGCATCCTTATGCATTCCTGAACAGCTTTTATCGGCTGTCCTTGTGTTCGGATATATATGGATTCCTCCAAATTTGCGTCCTCATCTATTACAACTATATTTGTGCTAACTGATCCTACATCAACACCTAAATAATGAGCCATCATGCCAGCCCCCTTGCAAGTTGTGAATTATTCGTTAACTGTTGTCTTCTCTTCTTTTTAAAATAAAGTAGGTCTACAAATGCCTCAAGTCGGGTCCTTAAGCCTTCTTTTCCAGTTTGCTCGTCCAAAGATATTGCCATGAATCCCATGTTGCGTTCTTCACACACTTTTGGTAATATGCTTTTTGCTACAATTTCAGGAATACATGTAAATGGTGAAAGCTGTATAATTCCATCAAACCCTCGCTTTGCATATATTACAGCATTCCCTACAGATTCACGGCCATGGCCTCCACACATTTCATTAAAATAAGGTGAAGCCATCTTTTTAGCATCTCTATCGCCCTTTATATGGAAAAGATCAAGCAGTGCATTTGATATAACATACTCAGAAAGGAACATTGATCTCTCTACATATACGCCCAACTCACCAAGCATTTCTTCGATCTCTAGATTTGATGAAGGCTCCAATAACACATATATCTCTCCAACGATTCCGATTTTAATAGGTTCCATGTCCTTTTTAGGGATTTTTTCGTAAAGATTTTCTATCTCTCGTTCAATCTCTAATAAATCAGAATATTTTTCGGCATCTGCTATAAGCTCAATAGACTTCTTATAGGCTCGGGACGCTTCACCTCTTTTAACTTCCAACGGCCTTATCTTATGTGATAATTTCTCAGCTTTATCTAGAAGTACCAGTTCCTTCCATGCAAACCTGCCAATCTTTATGCAATCTGCAAAAGAAACTTTGGCATTTATAAGTTTTTTTACGTTTTTAATCAAATCTCTCAAATGCCTGCCTGGTGGTTCCATTGTTATCATTTCAAATTCATAACCATGGCTCTTTAATATTTTCTCTTGAAGCGTTGTATATAAGCCTGCCCGACATGGACCTACGCCTCCAGATGAAACAAGGGTATCGGCACCTGCTTCCAAAACCTGCACATATGTACCTAAAACAATCTTAAAAGGGTAACATGCAAATTCCGGAGCATATTTTGTACCAAAACTTATTGTCTCCATTGTAGGTTTTGGTGGAACAATAACTTCATTTCCGAATTTCATAAGCACTTTTTCAAACGGGATGTATGATGTCCCCATATATGGAAAAGATACTTTTCTCATGCGAACAGCGCCTCTTTCTTTGCCCTATTTATCTTAAGCATATCTACAAAGGCCTCCAATCGAGTATTTAACCCCTCTTGCCCGGTATGTTCATCTAATGTTATTGTCAGGAAGGGCATTTTATAATTCTTTGCATCGATCTCCATCAGTTTATCTACTATGAAATCCGGTCCACATCCAAAAGCTGTTATATGAATAACACCATCTACATCTTGCCTTTCAAAGAAGTGATATGCAGCCCTTATTACATTATTGCTAAAAGTCCAGAACAAAGTCTTTTTAAGCTTTTTCCCCTGTCTTTTTTTCTCCCTGTCAGGTATCATTTCAGGAGTGACAACATAGACTCCCATGCTAATAAGTTTTCTTATCAGGTCCAAACTTAAATAGGAATCATATAACATATAGGGGTATCCTACAACTCCAAGTCTAATGGATTTATCCTTATGCTGACCTACTATCCCCAATGGTGGAATCCCGCCTTGTAAAAACTGGTGGGTATAATTTCGAAAACTAAAAAGTGCTTGTAAATATGCACTATATGCCTTGAAAAATCCTTTTTTAAGTTGTTTGGCTACTTTCAAGCAAAGCAGAAACAATTTTAATTTACTTTGCTTTATATCTACCCTAACTTCCAGCTCGTTCTTAAGATCGGCAATTGAACATCTCAGCATATCCGGAAGCCCTAAAAACTTTGGACAAAATGTAGCCTCACGATTTACACTTACTAGGCGTGGAACCAATACATAATCTACTTTATCCATGATGCTCCTCACATGACCATGAAAAAGTTTTATTGGAACACATGCATCGGTAATTGTGTCATCAATGCCATAATCCATCGTTTCTTTTGTAGTCTCATCTGACACCACTACCTCTAATCCGAGTTTCTCAAAGAAAGTGTTAATGAAGGGATAATAAGCATAATATGCCAAAGCCCTAGGAATCCCAATCTTCATTTACGGTCTCTCCCTCTAAACTTAAATAATGTTATAAAAATAGAAAATGTTCCACTTTATATTTTACCATATAACACAAAAATAAACAGCCCCATCCGGGGCTTTAGATGAAAAAGGCTGGCTTTAGATAAGATTTAGGCTCCATTCTGACATCAGTTATACATGTTTCATGGTTTGGCAGCAGGACTTACACCCATGGAAATGGGCAATAAGTCCTGCCTGTATCATAATTGCTATTTTTTAGGAGTATAGTATGTGTGAAGAAGCTTATGAGACTTATATCCAAGGGGTTTACCAAGGAAGTCCTCATATAGCTCACAAACTGCCGGGTTCTTGTGAGATTTCCTTATTTTCATATTTTTATCCTCTTTGTAGATAGCCTGCATCCTCTTCTGCTTTGTTTCGTTGTTTGTGCCATAAGGTTGACCGCCACCGCCTATACAGCCTCCGGGACAGCACATCACCTCTATAAACTTATAATCGCCCTTGCCGCTTTTCACCATCTCAAGAAGTTCTCTGGCATTTTTTAGGCTGTTTGCTACAGCTATTTTAATTTTAGTTCCATCAATGTCTACTTCTGCTTCTTTAATTCCTTCTAATCCCCTGACATCAGTAAAATCAATGTTTTCCAATTCCTTGCCAGTAACAACTTCATATACTGTCCTCAGTGCAGCTTCCATAACTCCACCGCTTGTGCCGAAAATTGCACCTGCTCCCGTGGATATTCCAAGAGGTTCATCAAATTTGCCAGGTTCTAATATGGCAAGGTTTATACCTGCTTCTTTGAGCATTCTTCCCAGCTCTCTCGTTGTCAGCACTACATCCACATCTCGATAACCGCTTGAATTCATTTCAGGTCTGGCAGCTTCATATTTTTTAGCCGTACACGGCATTACTGATACTACAAACATTTTTTCAGGTGAAATGTTCTCTTTTTGAGCATAATATGTTTTTGCCAGTGCACCAAACATCTGTTGAGGCGACTTACAACTGGAAAGGTGTTGTAAGAGTTCAGGATAAAATTTCTCTATAAAATTGATCCACCCAGGACTACATGAGGTAATCATAGGAAGAACACCATTGTTTTCCAGTCTTTCAAGGAGTTCATTGCCTTCTTCTATTATTGTCAGGTCTGCGGTGAAATCAGTGTCAAAAACTCTGTCAAAACCTAAATTTCTTAAAGCAGTAACCATCTGCCCTGTCACAAGGCTTCCGGGATCCATGCCAAATTCCTCTCCCAATGATGCCCTTATAGCTGGTGCTGTCTGTACAATCACGAACTTATCAGGGTCGTTCAATGCATCCCAAACCTTCTGTGTGTCATCTTTTTCATAAATTGCTCCCACAGGACAAACATTTACACACTGGCCACAAAATACACATTCTGATTCAGCAAGTGGCTTTTGAAAAGCTGTGCATACATTGTATTCTCCCGATCTATAAGCTGTATTTATTGCACCGACAGTCTGTACCTCGTGACAAACTTCTACACAGCGCCCGCACTTGACACATTTATTTGGCTCCCTTACTATTGCTGGGTTTTGATCGTCTATTGGAAGCATATCACTACATTTTTCAAAGGTTATATCGGTTATGTTGAGCTCTTGAGCTAACCTTTGCAATTCACATTTGTTATTTTTTATACATACAGGACACTCCATCGGGTGGTTTGCCAATAAAAGTTCGAGAGCGGTTTTTCGCGCCTCTCTTATCATCGGATTATTCGTAATAACCTCCATGTTTTCTTTGACAGGAGTTGCACATGAGGGCTGTAATTTTCTTTTGCCCTTGATTTGCACCAGACACAACCTGCAACTTGCTGTAAATGGCATATCAGGATGATAACAAAGTGTTGGAATCTTTATGCCTGCTTCTTTTGCCGCGTCTAAAATGCTAGTTCCAGCAGGAACGCTGACATTTACATTATCTATTTTTAAATTGACCATTTTCATCACTTATTCCCCCCCCTTTTCAAAGCTGCAAACTCCAGCTCTGCACTTGCCGTTAATATGTTCTTCAAACTCATCTTTAAAGTATTCTAAACACGTGGTCAATGCTCTTGATGCAGTTTCTCCCAATCCACAGAAAGCGCCATTTGTCATTGCATCAGAGATCCTTCGAATTGCATCAAAGTCCTTTTCTGATGCAGTTCCTTCAGTAAATTTGTTTATAATCTTAAGCAGTTGCTTATTCCCCTCACGACAGAGCGTACATTTACCACAGGATTCGTGTACAAAAAACTCTGTTATACATTTAACAAAATCTACAACACAATTGGAATCATCAACTACCAACAGTGCTCCAGAGCCAACCGTTATTCCGTTTTTCCATGTTGCGTCATAGCATAATGGAGTATCAAGTAATGTCTCATCAAAACACGGTCCTGAAGAACCGCCAATTTGAACGAGCTTTAGCTTTCGGCCATTTGGAACACCTCCGCCAAGCTCATATATAATCTCACGAAGTGTTGTGCCAAATCTAACCTCATAGACCCCTCTATTTACTACATTCCCGGAAAGGCATACTAGCTTTGTGCCTCCACTTGCCTCTGTTCCAAAACTTGCATATTTATCGCCGCCATTAAGCACTATATAGGGTATATTTGCAAGGGATTCAACATTGTTTACAAGTGTGGGCAGTTCAAAAAGACCTACCTCTGCCAAGTGTGGTGGTTTTTTCCTTGGTCTTCCCGCTTTTCCCTCCAGTGAATTTAACAGTGTGGAGTTTTCGCCACAAACATAAGCTCCTGCTCCGGTTCTCACATGCAAGTGGAAACTGAAATCGCTTCCAAGAATATTTTCACCTAGATAACCTGTCTTCTCTAAAACATCTGCAGCAGTCTGCATTATGTTTTGAGAATCTGGATATTCGCCTCTAATGTATATATATCCATGATTAGAGTTAAACACATAACCGGCTATTATCATTCCCTCTATCAACTTCATCGGATCATAATTTAAGATGAGTTTATCTTTAAAGGTGCCGGGTTCACCCTCATCGGCATTACATACTATATATTTGGGAAATTTTTCGATTCTGTATAGCTGCTCCCACTTTGAGCCTGTAGGATAACCCGCACCACCTCTACCCATGAGCTTTGATTTTTTAACTTCTTCGATTATATCCAAGGGCTTCATAGTAAAGGCCTTTTTTAATGCTTCAAATCCTCCGGCATTTAAGTAATCTTCTAAAGAATCAGGCCTAATTTTTCCAAAGTTTTCTGATAAAAGTTTAACAGTTTTAGCCATGTCTATTGACCCTCCTTCCTATATAAATCAACTATTTCTTTGACCTTTTGTTCATTTAGGTTTCCATAAACCTTTCCCCCGATTTTAACAGCAGGTGCTATGTCGCAAGCTCCAAAACAGCTGGAATATTGTAGTGTAAACATATTATCCTCTGTTGTTTCGCCAATGCTTATGCCCAATTCCTTTTCAAACATGTCTCTGACATTTTTCGACCCATTTACATGACATGGGGCACTTTTACAAATCTCCAAAATATACTTCCCTCTAGGTTTCAAGCTGAACATTGCATAAAAAGTCAATACATCGTAAACTTTTGAGAGTGAAAGTCCCAATTCTTGTGCTACTATTTGGGCACATTCTTCAGGAACATAATTTCTACCTGAAGCCTCCTGTATTTCAAGTAAAATAGATAGAATCTGCTCCTTTGATTTATTATGTTTATTTATTATGCCATAAACTTCTTGTGCCCTTATCTTTTCCATCATCTATTTCCCTCCTGTTTTATGATAATGTGGGTTCACATCAGATGTAATATTAAATTTCATCTGATAATTATTTGGATTTATTTATGAACCTAGCACCATTTTTACTATTGTTATAATGGTGTAAGCCTATCATAAAGTTGTACACACTTTGTATATACTTCGACAACTTCTTAACATTTCCTTCTTAAAGCAGTAACTTTTTTAAAATTTGCTGCCAATAAAAGACACATCACATAACATTTATCTTTTGTGCTGTAACATTGGTTTTTAATACATTTATAGCTGTCATATATTCTACAGATTCTGCTACTTTTTTCTGAACATGTAAAAGTATCTCTCTGATGTTTAGGCCATACTCTACAACCAAATCAACATTAAGAACTATTCCATCATCATAATTTTCAATAAAAACTCTACCACCTTGTGCCACACCATCAACTTGGTGTGCCACATAAAGTGCAATTTGATTTATTACAGTATCTGAAATAGTATATTTGCCCAAATAACTGTAGGTTGGTCTTACTACAGATTTTTCCGCCACCACTTTGGAACGCTTACCCTTTTTATAAAATATTTTTAAAGAATCCAATAGATAGCCTGAAAAGTGTCTTTTTATTTCAGGTGTCGGCACAGGGATAATATGTTTGCCTTCAATATATCTGCTTTTATTGGCGTTTTTTATCTCTTGCGGAGTGGAGATATCCTCGATTCTTATGATTTTAGAAGGCTCGGGCAAAGATAAGGCATCACATATGCGCTTTACCATTTTTTTGGAGGTTCCCAATATTAAAATAGCATCAGGATTTATTTCTCTTATCTTTTTTTGGACCTCGTTTGCATGTTCCGGATCAAAAAATACAGCCCTGCGGACTGCAGCAAATTTGGTATCTTCTCGCTTGGCAGAAGTCCCGGCAACTACTCTATTGCCGTAAATTAAAAGCCCATCATCTATTATCATCTCTATATCATTTTGACCTGCAACAGATAAAGCCTTATGGCTTTTGCCGGTACCGCTTTTACCTATAAGGGCTACAACCTGCAAAATACCACCTCTTTTTAAAATGCTCTTTTTAAATAATCTCATAAATACCGCATGTTTTCAATAACCATCTGTTAGCAAAAATGCCATTTAAAAGAGATAAACCCTGGGCAGACGCCCAGAGTCTATCCTATTTTAATGGTTTGAAGTTGCGGTTTATTGTGCTCCAAAAATCAGGATTGCTATAGCCCAACCGCCACAAAGCTATTCCCCTTAACCCCTTTCTTATGACAAGCTTTGCCTTAGCATCAACTGAAAAACTGCTTTCCATCCAAATTTCATTTTCTAATCCATCTTCATCCATATATACTCCGTGCGCAAGACCAGATTTTTCATCAATATTAAACTCAAATCCATATTTTCGTGAAAGCTCATCTGCAAAAACAATCCCTGGCACTGTTTTACCAATCCTTGTTGGTACAACAGTGTTAGTTCTTTTGCCACTAGTCCATTTGTAACCATAATTACCTATACCCAACATAACCTTGCTGGCGGGGATCCGAGCAATGGCATAATCCACAACTTGCTCGACCCAATCAATTCCCGATTGGGGTTCAGCAACAGCCGGGTTTTTATCATAGGCCATTAATACCACAAAATCGCTGTATTTACCCAGTGTTTCATAATCATAGCCAGGCCACCAATCAGCACTTTCAGTTTTTACTGGTAGGGATAGGCTAATAGTCTTGTTTTTTGCTTTGAGATTTATGTAAAGCTCTTTGATAAATTGATTAAATCTTTCTTTATCATCAACTTTCAAATACTCAAAGTCAATATTTACTCCATCATATCCTTCTTTTTCGATTACCTCTATTATTTGATTTATAAGGCGCAAGCGTGTCTCCTGTGTGGCCATTACTTGCTGCAGCCTGTCTTTATTGCTTTCAAAAAGCAACATATATGTTTTTATTTGATTGCCCTTTGCATATTCTATAACATCTTTATATCCTTGGGGAGTCAAAATATAGCGAGTTGTGTCATTGTCAGTTATATCGCCATTTGGATCTATCGTATACCACTTTACAGCCAGTTCAGAAAGCTTGTCATGATTTTGCATGAAATCCTCATATGATTGTGAATAATAGTAACCCAATATGTGTTTTGATGGTTTTTGTCCTGTATCAATTCTTATGACACGTGTCTTGCTTTGCCAAAGCACTGAAGCTCCAAAGGCCTCACTAAAAAACCTCAGTGGAACCAATGTCCTGTTGTTTCTAATAATTGGCGGCATATCTAACTTGACAGGCGCACCATTTACATATGCAGTCGAGCTCCCTATCTTCAAAATAACTTCAGTTGTACCTTTGTTCGCAGTTATGGTCCTAGTCTTGTTGTCCCAATTTACAGCAGCACCTATACTCTCTCCGATTTTTCTAAATGGCACTAATGTGCGGTTGTTTTGAATTATAGGCGGGACATCAAAAACAAGTTCCTGACCATCTATAAAGACCTTTATAGGGGGTACTGCTGCCATTACTGCAGGCAAGAAAGCTGTTAAAGCAAATATCAATGCTAATAGACTTGCAAAAATCCCTTTAATCTCTGGTTTCATATCCCTCTCCTTCCAATCTCCTAGCTTGTTTAATAGTTCAAGCGTGGTTTAAGATAAAATTATCAGCGACTGTCTGCTTTCCAAAAAGGCAGTCGCTGACTGTTTTATCTATCAAGTAATTAGCTCATCTTTATATGAGAAAAAAACACATTACATAAACTCAACATGTAAAAAACTTATTCTAAACTATCAGAGCTTTCGGCAAGATTGATCTCTTTGGCATTTAGCGCATCACTGGGAATCTCGATCTTAATATCCGCATCATAATCATAATACTCAAATGACGTTTCCATTACCATCGAGTCAATTATTTGTGTTTCGTCAGGTTGATTTTTGTCATTCTGCGTTAAAACAGCTGTGTTTTCAGCCTTTATTACCTCGTAGCTTTCGGCATCTATGTAAATTGTCCCTCGCATTGACATATGCTCAATCATATCACTTACCTGGTTTAAAAGCTCTTCTTGCTGAATTCCCATAGAGCTTAACATTTCCAAAACATCAGTTCCATCTTTTTGACCATAGTAAAAAATAAGTTTATAACACTCTTTTCCATCTATTTTTTGTTTTCCCATCAGTTTATAGCATATCGGGTCTTCGTATCCCTCTAGTAACTCCTTTTGCTTACTTAAAAATTCTTCATTCAACACTTTCCCTACAGGATTTTTTATCTTCACCCACTGCGGTTCTTGCTGCTCTAATTGCATAAACATATAAATGTAATCTTCATCCATATATTGTTCCATGGTAATAGATTCTTCCAGCCCTGAAATTTGGGCTTTTGTATTCTGATAAATCTTTAAATCCTTGGAAATCTCACTAAATGAATCTGCCTTTAACTCTAATGCTTCCATGCCTTCTTGTGGTTGGATAAAATTTACTTTGATTTTCATTTGGCCTTTTAAGCGCATTGCTCTAATATCTTGGTTGAGCTCATTGGCTTTTTGAATTATAGCCTCTGCATCTTCATCTTTACCAAATGCCTTTACCAAAAATTTCGCTGCTTCCTCTGCTGAAATATTTTCAAATAGCTTTAGATCAGCATCAAAAAGTTCGTCTTCTATAAGCCATGAAAGTAAATCATATGCCCAATGTTTCTCATGAATACCGTTTACACCAGATGATGAAGATACAATTTCCGGCACACCCAAGGCCCTTCCAACAAGAGAACACGCCTCTATACCGGTAATGGGCCTTTCAGGATATATGCTGCCATCTTCAATGCCTCTCAATATATCGTGCTTATACAGGGTAAATACCTGGTTTGCATACCATGAATCCCTGTCAACATCTGATGGAAGATCCTCATCCTCTTTAAACTCTATAAGTTCCATCTCTGCAGCTTTCACAAGCATTGCGCAGAAAGCACCTCTTGAAAGTTTTGCACTTTGATCAGTTAAATCCATATACGTATCTGGTATAATATTTAACAATTCCTGTTCAGTTAAAATTTTGTCCTCAATCAATTCTTCAGCAAAAACGCAAACATTAAAGGAAAGTATTAAAGTTACCACCAGCAAAAGAACGCCTAATCTCTTTAACATAATATACCTCCTTTTTTGTACAAGCAGCTTATTATCAAATTATCGGCAAATCTCCCGTGTTTTGTATTTTGCCAAAAATTTATACCACTGCTCATTTTTAATTATATTTCAGTAGCTGCAGCTTTTCAATCAAAAAAACCTTTTTAAGCAAATTGTAATAATGATGTAATATTTATTGAATCGCCCTTATCTAAAAACACCCTTTAGTTTTGATCCCAGCCCGCATATTCTTATTTTTAATTTAAGGCAATGAAAAAACTCGTGATTAAATCACGAGTTAGAAGTCCTTAAATGGCGCGCCTAGGAGGATTCGAACCTCCGCAAAACCCGGCTCCGGAGGCCGGTGCTCTA
>DUTQ01000260.1 GCA_012841995.1 Thermoanaerobacterales bacterium
GCTTAATGTCACTTATATATTTTTTCATAGAGTTTTTTATAGTTTCTTCTCCATCTATTAATTTTAGCGCTGACCACCTGCTGTTGATTTTACCTTTCATCAATTTTCTACAGGCGGGCTCCAGTATTTGTACCGCTTTCTCTATGATTTCATCATATTCCACCTTTATTGGCTGAAAATATTCTTTTTGCATGGCCACCTTAAACACAGCATTCTTTAATTCATCTAATCCCTCCCCATCTCGCGCATTTGTTTGTACCACCGGAACGCCCAATAAGCTTGAAAGCCTCTCTATATCTATGCGTATATTTTTTCGCTTGGCTTCATCTATGAGGTTTACACAAACAACCACATTAGAGCTTATCTCAAGTATCTGCAAAACCAGGTTTAAATTCCTCTCAAGGCAGGTAGCATCTGTTACTACTATAGTAACATGTGGTTTGCCAAAACATATAAAATCTCGCGCTATCTCTTCTTCTACAGAACTCGACATAAGGGAATATGTCCCCGGTAAATCAACCAATATAAATTCCCTATCACTATAAGTAAAACTTCCTCTAGCATTTGCCACTGTCTTTCCAGGCCAGTTTCCTGTATGTTGTTTTAAACCCGTAAGGCTGTTAAACACAGTGCTTTTCCCCGTGTTTGGGTTGCCGGCTAGAGCCACTACAATTTGACTCATATCATCTACTTCTACATCAAAGCTATCTTTAGAGACCGCAAGACCGGTAGATTGGCGTGTCAGGCCCATTGCTTTATACCTCCTTAATCATTATCATCAGCAAATCATCTCTACAATTATTTGAGAAGCTTCTTCAGAACGAAGAGCAATAACTGCCCCCCTAATTTGATATGCGGTAGGATCTCCTGAAGGGCTTTTGGCCACAGCTTCTACCTTCGTATCACCAATTAGCCCCAAGTCTAACATGCGCCTTCGCACAATACCAGGAGCCGTTAAATCCCTTACTATTCCAAAACTCCCAAGTGGAAGCATATTAAGCGGAATAAATCTACTTCCCATTTAAATTCTCCTTTCGAAATAAGTTAGTATAGGGAAAGAATGTTTCTCAAGACTAATATATGAAGTATATTTGTCTGTTGTTACTCATAAATTGTATAGAGTTCTACAAAAGGAGTAGTTTGGATTGAAAAACGATAATGAGTTTTATACATTTCGGGGTTATACAATGATGAAAAATAAAAAAAGGCCGTTGACGGCCAGCATGGAAGACTATATGGAGATGATTTATCGACTGTGTATAAAGGATGGGTACGTCAGAATCAACCAGCTTGCAAGTATGTTAAATGTTCAAGCCCCTTCTGCCACAAAAACCGCCCAAAAACTTGCAGAGTTGGGGCTTGTAAGCTATGAAAAATATGGAGTAGTCCAACTGACGCAAAAGGGAAATGAGGTTGGAGAATTCCTTTTAGAAAGACATAAGACCATAGAGGCCTTTCTAAAAAACATAGGTGTAAAAGAAATGGCATTTAAAGATACTGAGATGATCGAACATCACATAAGCATGGAAACATATGAATGCATAAAAATGCTCAACTTATTTCTAGAAGCAAATCCCGATTTTATAAAAAGTTTTGAGGAGTTTAAAAAAGGCTATTGAAATTGTCTAATCGCTCTAAAACCATATCTATTTGCTTTGGCACACGCAATCGAACGTAATTTTCTCCCATGCCCGGAAATTCTGCACCCGCAGCAGTTATTACACCTTTTTTCAATAACATGTCATATAAATTGACTGTCTTATCTGGGTTCCCAAGGACTATTATCGGCACTTCCATTGCTGTTTTACTTACAAAAAATCTATCTTTGCAGGCCAAAATCAGTTTTTCTTTTGACATTCTGATTTGCCTTCTGCTTTCAGCTAGAAATGCCTTATCTCTTAATGCCTGAAGTGCGGCATTAACTAATATATCCGAATATACAAAGGGCGGAATGTTTACCATATTATAGTACTCTTTTATGTCACTTTTTATAATCGCATATCCAAGACGGATATTAGCTAGCCCCAAGCCTTTAGAAAAAGAGCGAACAACCACCAAATTATCATAATCACCACATAAGGCAATAGCGGAATTGGCCTTTTCCATAAAATCCCCATAAGCCTCGTCTATTATAACCGGAATGCCAAATTGGGCTGCTTTTTTTAGGATTTTTTCTATAGCCCCAAGGTTTATTATCTGGCCTGTAGGATTGTTTGGATTGTCGATGTATATGACATTGTAAGAAGCATTTATGGCATTCAAAAAGCCTTCTTCGTCAAAAGAAAACCCGTCTTTTTCATTTAAAGGCACAAAATCGTATTTGCCTCCAAATATGCTTACTATATTTACGTTTTCCGAAAACTGTGGTGAATAGCCTAAAACCTTGCTTCCCTTTTCAATAAAGATATTATTCAGATTGACTAATACTCCAGCAGAACCAGAGCCAAAAAACACATCATCCTCGTTTAATTTTGCGATATCATTCCAAAACTCAATGATGCCTCTTTTTAAATCTGCATAAGATATGTCCGGATATTTGGATAAACGATCCCAATCAATATCAGTTATCCCATTCTTTACCATAGGAGAACAGCCATATGGGTTTATCCCCAAAGAACAGTCTATGACATCATCTAGGCTAACACCATATTCAAGCAGCTTTTCCTTGGGGTTGCATACATAAGTCGCCGTTTTGATTTGTTTTAAAACAGGTCTAACCCTAGTTTTTACATCCATTTTGAACACCTTCTCTATTGAAATATATATGTAACACTTTTAGCGTTTTTTACCATGTCCATAAATTCATGGTCAGGTCTTGCTTTTTTTGGGGGGTGCCGTCATCTTCACCTCAAAAGAGCTTAAACCGGAATCACTTTTAACAAAGCCCTGTACAAACTCAGTTTGTACAGGGCTTTGTTAAAGAACACGCTAATTTTGTGTATTTTTATCAGTCCATGTAGCAAAACCTGTAAAAGCATATATAATGACGAAAATCGGGGCAATAAGAGATATAAATGTGTAGGGAATATATTCTAATCCCACATTTAACACCTTTTGAAGATATACAGATGCCACACCCCAAGGTAATGCCATACATCCAAGTGTTGCCGCACTTTCCAGCGTCCTAGAAAGCACACTGGTATCTATATTCATTTCCTTATAAGCTGGGCGAAAAGTCCTGCCCGGTAGTATTATAGAAGCCATCATTTCGCCGCAGGCAATTAACATAAGATAAGCCGACCCCAGTGATGCTAAAATCAATCCTCTGGGGGTTTTTATATAATGCATTAAGGCGTTCAATATTACTTCCAATACGCCGCATTTCTCTAGTATTCCGCCCATAGCAGTAGCTGCCATGATAATGGCAACTGTGCTCATCATGGAATTAATGCCTCCCTGAGTCAAAAGCCTGTCTACCACATCCAACCCCGTATTTGAAACAAAGCCACTGGCCGATACGGTTATAATATCTCCAAGACTTGCTCCTTGAGTAATGACAGCAAAAAGTGCAGCTGTCAAATAACTTATCATCAATGCCACAATTGCGGGTATCTTGAGTACAGATAGTATGATGACCAAAAGGGGCGGTAAAAGAGTCAGTGGTGAAATGTTAAAATTGCTTTCCAATGCTGCCAATATATTATTGACAGCCCCCCAATCCGTAGCAACCGAAACATGACTTTGCCCTATTATCCAATACAACGCAAAAGTAATTAATGCCGCAGGACCTGAAACGTATAACATAGAGCAGACATGTGAAAATAAATCGGTTTCTGTAATAGCTGCTGTTAAATTTGTAGAATCAGATAACGGGGACACCTTATCTCCAAAAATAGAACCAGAAGCAATGGCACCAGCCGTTAATGCAGCAGGGAAATTCAACCCTTTGGCAACACCCATCAAAACTATTCCCATGGTAGCAATGGTCCCAAAGGAACTCCCAATAAGCACCGACGTAAGTGCACAGATTAAAAAGGCTATGGGTAAAAATATTTGAGGTGTAAGTATCCTTAATCCATAATAAATAAGAGTTTGGATTGTACCACCTAAAATCCATGTGCCGACAACCATTCCTATTACTATAAGGATTATACATGCAGTCAGGCCATTATTTATTCCATCCAACATGCCATTTTGTATATCGTCCCATGTATAATGCAAATAAAAGCCAAAGATTGCAGCTGCCAAAGTGCCCAATACCATAGCAGTCTCCAATACAAGTTCAATTTTTATGGAGCTTAATATCACTACAATGATAAAAAGCATGGCCATAACAGCTTCAAAAGTAGTAGGTTTCCTTCCTCGCTTTGTAAGCTGCTTTTCTTCTGCCACAAGTGGCGCATCGTTTTTCACGATATGACCTCTCCCTCCAAAATTAGTTTAAACTCTACTTTATATGTGAGGTAATTTAGTTTCCACAAATGAAAGGATTTTAGCCTCCTTCATATTCTTCATTAAAGTTTTGCTTTTGTCAAGAGCAGTGAGAACCTTTAAATATATAGAACTTTATTGAAGCAACCCCTTTAGCTGTGCCTTGTGACATTTGCTTTTCTTTTACATGATCTTTTCCGCGCAAGATCTGTTTGAGATAACGTATATAGAAAAAGTCCACACCAAATAAAGCAAAAACATGTCAAATGAGCAGTGGTAAAATCCTCTCCATATATAAATACACCAATTAGCAGGCTCAATGAAGGTGATACATATTGAGTCAAGCCCAGTGTAGAAAAAGGTATTTTTTTTGCTGCATCTGCAAGTAATATCAAGGGCAGAGCTGTTATTATACCTGATGCCATAACCAATAAAAAGATAGATGTGGATACATTGCCAAATATGCCAAGCCCATTATTTTGCTTATACAACAAATACATAATAGCAAACGGTGTTGTAAAGCCCGCCTCAAATACTATACCTACCATTGGATCCATCTTTACAAGTTTCTTAATCACCCCGTAAATGCTGAAGGTTCCCGCAAGGCCTAATGCAACCCAAGGGATTCTACCATACTGGAAAATGAGGATAGATACTCCAGCTACAGCAAGGGCAATAGCAGCTTTTTGAAGAACATTGAGTTTTTCTTTAAAGACGATCATGCCCAATAAAACTGATGAAAGAGGATTAATATAGTAGCCCATGCTTGTCTGCAATATGTGATTGCTGTTTACAGCCCAGATGTATAGACCCCAGTTAAGGGTTATAATAAAAGACGCATAAAAAATCAACTTTAAATCCCGCTTATCGTAAAATACCTTTTTTACATCATCCCATCTCCCGAAAATCACTGACAAAAGCAATGCAAAAATAAAGGACCACAATATCCTGTGAGCTAATATCTGTACTGGAGGTATATTAGCCAAGAGTTTCCAGTAAATAGGGAGCACGCCCCAGATAGCAGAGGCAAGAACTGCAGTAAGTGCACCAACCATTTTATCATTACTCAATCACAAAACACCTCTATTCCCTCAAGACTTAATAGCTCCTTTTTCATTTCCAGGCCTCCGCCATATCCTCCCAGTGTTCCGTCCTTGGCGATAACCCTATGGCAAGGTACCACTATAGGAATAGGATTCGCACCATTGGCGGCTCCCACTGCCCGAGTTGCCTTGGGGCAGCCGATTTCTTTTGCTATCTGTGAGTAGGATTTGGTAGTACCATACGGAATTTTCAACAGCGCCTTCCAAACGGCCTTTTGAAACTTTGTCCCCACAAGGTCTAAAGAAAAATCAAAGGTTCTACGCCTTTTATTAAAGTATTCATCAAGTTGAACTACATATTTAGATAACTTCGATTGATTATTTATCATTATTGTTTCAGGTAATTTATGAGTTACCCATTTCTCAAGTTCCTTTAAAGACCTGTTGGGGAGAAGTATATAGCAAAGGCCTTTATCGGTTGCCGCCAGGTAAAAGTGATGTTTGTTAAAATAATAATCTGCCCAATAAACAATTTTGCACTGTTTACACATCAAGGTTCACCTCCTGTAAAGATGAGGCCTCTGTTTTAGGTAATGCCTTGATAACCGGCATTATCATGACAATTAGTATAATGCCCTTTATTACACTGGTTCCGCTGATACTCCACCATACACCTTTTAAACCCAAACTAGTCCTTTTTGATAAAAACATTGCAATTGGAATCCTTAAGCCGGTGAGGATAATGCCAACTAATGCTGGCGGAAGGGTCTTGCCTAAACCGTTAAATGCCCCGCCGGTGATTATCTCGATACACATAAATACTTGGGAAAAACTCAATATCTTAAGGTAAATTATACCCTGTTTAAGTGCCTCTTCTTCTGATAAGAATATTGAAAATATGGGGCCTGCGCCAAAGTAAAACAAAAAGGTTGCTCCAATCCCTATACCTGTAACAATACCTAATGAAACAAAAAATCCCTTTTTAATCCTATCCCATTTTTCTGCACCATAATTCTGGCCAACAAAAGCTGCAAGGGCTGTAGCAAACCCCGATGATGTCATCCAAGACAATGCCTCAATCTGTGCTCCAATTTTTTGAACTGCTATTGGTATTGGGCCCCAAGTTGCAATAATCCTTGCTATAACAATACTAAAAGAAGCAAAAAGCCCTTCTCTCAAAGCTACAGGAAAACCCAAGTTTGCAATGTGTTTGACCTTCGAAAAGTCCGGAATACTTATTAATTGTAGCTGATGAAAAAGCGGGTGCCCTTTGAGTTTAACCAAAAACGATAAAGTTACAACAAACTGGGCAAAAACCGTTGCAATAGCAGCACCTTTAACCTCCATCCTTGGGCAAGGCCCTAGACCTAATATTAAGACCGGATCTAATACTATATTTATAACAAGCCCGATAGCATTCATTCTAAAGGGAGTTCTGCTATCACCATACCCGGTAAATATCCCAGATAAAACCTGGTTTAAAAAATGAAAAAATAGCCCAAAGGCAACAATAGTCAGATATAAAACAGCCTCTTTGAATATATCTGCATCT
Source organism: Thermoanaerobacterales bacterium (assembly GCA_012841995.1). Lineage (GTDB taxonomy): Bacteria > Bacillota > Thermosediminibacteria > Thermosediminibacterales > Tepidanaerobacteraceae > DUTQ01. The sequence continues at coordinate 6,967 of DUTQ01000260.1, forward strand.
TTTAAATTAAAAAAGCCTATGAGTTGGTTTCTAAATGCCACCAGAAAAGCGATATATAGTATTGATAAAAAAAAGTTCTATTATACGAAAACAGCTCTTCAA
>DUTQ01000261.1 GCA_012841995.1 Thermoanaerobacterales bacterium
GCCGATAAAATTCGAAGTGAATATGTTATTTATGTTAAGGGTAAAGTGTCCATTAGGCCGGAGGAAAATATTAATCCAAAAGTAGAAACAGGATACATTGAGGTAAATGGTGAAGAATTACAAATTTTAAGCCATGCCAAGACTCCGCCATTTGCTATAGAAGATGATATCAAGGTTGATGAAAGTATAAGGTTGAAGTATAGATATCTGGACTTGAGAAGACCAAAGATGTTGTCAAACTTTATTTTTAGGGACAAAGTAAATAAAACTATTAGAGATTTTCTTTCTAAAAATGAATTTTTAGAGATAGAAACTCCTATGCTAACAAGGAGTACGCCGGAAGGTGCAAGGGATTATTTAGTGCCAAGCAGATTAAACCCCGGAAGTTTTTATGCTTTACCGCAATCTCCTCAACTTTTTAAGCAAATATTAATGGTGTCTGGGATAGAAAGATATTATCAAATTGTTAAATGCTTTAGGGACGAAGATTTAAGAGCTGATCGTCAACCAGAATTTACACAGCTTGATATGGAGATGTCCTTTGTCGATGTAGAAGATATAATAAAGCTCAACGAAGAATTGATAAAATATGTAGTTGAAACAACGATGGGGCGCAAGATTGAAATACCGTTTAAGAGAATTAAGTATAAAGATGCTATGAGTAAATACGGTTCCGATAAGCCAGATACTAGATTTGGCATGGAAATGATTGATGTATCTGATGTTGTAGCAAAGAGTGATTTTAAAGTATTTACAGGTGCTTTAAAATCAGGTGGAATTGTTAAAGGCATTAACATTAAACATGGCGGAACAACTTTTAGTCGTAGACAAATAGATGATCTGGTAGAAAAGTCTAAGGAATTTGGTGCAAAAGGTCTAGCTTGGATAAATGTAACTTCAGAAGGTGCAAAATCTCCAATAATTAAATTTTTAAATGAAGACATTTTAAATCAGCTATTAACTAGAATGAGCGCCAAAGCTGATGATCTTTTGATTTTTGTTGCTGATAGCAATCCAGATATTGTTTTTTCAGCAATGGGTCAGTTAAGACTATATCTTGGCAAGACATTGAATCTAATAGATAAAAATGCTCTTAACTTTTTGTGGGTAACTGAATTTCCTTTATTGGAATATAGTGATGAAGAAAATAGGCTTGTTGCAAAACACCATCCCTTTACATCACCAATGGATGAAGATATATCCTTATTAGATACTGATCCTTCAAAGGTTAGGGCTAAAGCATATGATATAGTACTAAATGGAGTTGAAGTTGGGGGAGGAAGTATAAGAATTCACGATTCTTTAATACAAGAAAAGATGTTTGAGGTTCTAGGATTTAGCAAAGAAAGAGCAGAAAATAATTTTGGATTTTTGCTTCGAGCTTTTGAGTATGGAACTCCTCCACACGGAGGAATTGCTTATGGGTTAGATCGTCTAATTATGTTACTATTGGGATTGGATAGCATAAGAGATTGTATTGCATTTCCCAAGACCCAAAACGCAACCTGCCTACTGACTGAAGCGCCTGCAGAGGTAGATATAAAACAACTCAAAGATCTTCACATAAAGCCATCAAACTAAAAGTCTTAATAAGGAAGGCATGAAGTTAATATATACCATTGCATGTTTTGAGTGTGAATCTTGATAAATAACATGATTTATGGTATTATTGATATTGAAAAAGCAACATTTCCCTGCTGTGTACGTGTTAACTGGCATAGTAAAGAGCCAACACTTCGACATAGGGAGTTCGGGCTCTAGACGTGGCGTATATGCCCTCTTGAAGGGACATACAAAGCGCCTAGGAGGACACCCACTTGGGTATAGAGCCGGGTCTCTATTTACTGTCAGCAAACACGGCATGGTGGGGTGCTTTTTTTTTGGGAGGAAATTATGGATAATATATTTACAAGAACCGAGTATATTATTGGTAAAGAGCGCCTTGAACAACTTAAAAGATCTAAAGTTGCAATAATTGGTATTGGTGGTGTAGGATCTTTTGCTGCCGAAGCCATATCAAGGGCTGGAGTGGGTAATGTTTTATTAGTCGATCCTGATACAATTGATATTACAAATATTAACAGGCAAATTCATGCCCTTCATTCAACACTAGGTAAGCCCAAAGTAGAAGTTATGAAAAGCCGAATGTTGGATATAAACCCCAATTCTAACATTACCCCACTTAAATTAATTTACTCTGAAGAGACTTCAGAACAAATTTTAACAAAAGATATTGACTATGTTATTGATGCAATCGATTCTATAAAGTCAAAAATCCATCTTATTATAAAGTGTAAAGAATTAAAAATACCTGTAATATCGTCAATGGGTGCAGGCAATAAAATAGATCCAACTTTATTTAGAGTTGCTGATATCTCTGATACATCTACATGCCCAATGGCCAGAGTAATTCGCAAAGAATTAAGAAAAGCTGGTATAAAAAAAGGGGTTAATGTGGTATATTCCACTGAAACTCCAATAAAGCCCAAGGAACAACAAATCGTAAATAATCAGATAGGTTTATCAACATCTAAGCAAAGTAATATAAGCGTTCTAGGCAGTATTTCTTTTGTCCCATCTGTGGCCGGTTTAATAATCGCTGGTGAAGTAATAAAAAACCTACTAAACATTTGACCGCTATCAATCTAAAGCTTATAATGTATGTGAGTATTTTTTTAATAGGTTTACTTTATAAAAATTTAGAAGGTGAACAATTTGCGAGAAAAGGCTTTGATTGTAGAAACCAAAGATGAATTTGCAAAAGTTGTTATAATTAGGACATCTGCTTGTGATAATTGTTCAACCTGCTCATTAGGTTCAAAAAAAAAGCCTCATTATGTATGGGCTAAAAACTCTTTAAATGCTAAAGTAGGCCAAACAGTTGAAATAGAGTTAGAAGAAGCAGCCCTACTTTCTGCTACATTCATCGTCTACATAATACCACTTTTAGCGTTTTTAGTTGGTATTTTCTTTGGGTTTAAAGTAGTAGGTGAAAAATCAGAGCTCATTATATTGTTTACTGGTATTGTTGCAATGATAATAAGTTTTTTGGGTATACATTTATTTAACAATATGGTAGCAGAAAAAAGCAATAGATATAAATCAAGTATTGTAAGGGTATGTGAATAAAAAATCTCGATTACTGACAGCAGTTTATATTTTTAGCTATAAATTTTCTAACGATAAATAGCGTTATTTTTGGAGGGTTTACTATGATGACTAGCGATGAAATTAGAGAAAAATTTTTAAGCTACTTTGAAAGCAAGGGGCACACTAGGGTAAGTAGCTCTTCACTGGTTCCACAAAACGATCCTACACTTCTCTTTACAAATGCAGGCATGAACCAGTTTAAAGATGTTTTTTTAGGTGTAAAGAAACTTCCTTTTAGTAGAGCAACCACATCACAAAAATGTGTTCGTGCTGGAGGTAAACACAATGATTTAGAAAGTGTAGGCCGTACAGCTCGTCATCATACTTTTTTTGAGATGCTTGGGAATTTTTCATTTGGTGATTATTTTAAAAAAGAGGCTATAGCCTTTTCATGGGAATTTTTGACTGAAGTTCTCAACCTTCCGAAAGACAAGCTTTGGGTAAGTATATATAAAAATGATGATGAAGCA
>DUTQ01000262.1 GCA_012841995.1 Thermoanaerobacterales bacterium
AAGGAAAGGGTGTGTGCAAGTTAAAATAACCCCAGTACTTTGTGGCTCTTCTTATAAAAACAAGGGTGTACAGCTTTTGTTAGATGCGATAGTAGAGTATTTACCATCACCGCTTGATATTCCTCCTGTCAAGGGCATGGATCCCGAGACCGGAGAAGATATTGAATTGCCAGCTGTCGATGATGCACCATTTGCTGCATTGGCATTTAAAATAGTAACAGATCCATATGTTGGAAAACTAACTTACTTTAGAGTGTATTCTGGAAAATTAGAATCTGGTTCATATGTTTACAATCCAATTAAAAACAAGCGTGAAAGAATAGGCAGGATACTTTATATGCATGCAAATCACCGCCAAGAAGTTCAGGAAGTAATAGCTGGTGATATAGTTGCGGCGGTAGGTTTAAAAAACACTGCTACAGGAGATACACTTTGTAGTGAAGAACATCCGGTTATACTAGAATCTATGCAATTCCCTGAACCGGTTATTTCGGTAGCAATTGAGCCAAATACGAAAATTGATCAAGATAAAATGGGTGTTGCACTACAAAAACTTTCCGAAGAAGACCCAACTTTTAAGACCCATACAGATCAAGAGACAGGTCAAACCATAATTGAAGGTATGGGAGAACTTCATCTAGAGATCATCGTAGACAGATTACTGCGTGAATTTAAAGTAGGAGCTAATGTAGGTAAACCACAAGTTGCTTACAAAGAAACTATCAGGAACGCAGTTAAAACCGAAGGCAAGTTCATAAGACAATCCGGTGGTAGAGGTCAATTTGGGCATGTATGGCTTGAGATAGAGCCTTTAGAACCGGGTAAGGGTTATGAGTTTGAGAACAAGATTGTTGGCGGAGTGATTCCCAAGGAATATATCCCCGCTGTAGATGTTGGTGTCCGAGAGGCCATGGCAAATGGCGTTTTAGCAGGATTTCCGGTGGTAGATGTTAAGGTAACGTTGTACGATGGCTCTTACCATGAGGTTGACTCTTCAGAAATGGCATTTAAGATCGCCGGCTCTATGGCTTTTAAGGATGGCATGAAAAAGGCAAATCCAGTGCTTTTAGAGCCTGTAATGAAAGTGGAAGTAGTAGTTCCAGAAGAGTATATGGGCGATGTTATAGGTGACATAAACGCAAGGCGAGGTCGTATTGAGGGCATGGAGATGAGGTCAGGGACACAGGTGATCAAGAGTTTTGTGCCACTGGCTGAAATGTTCGGCTATGCTACTGACTTGAGGTCAAAAACTCAGGGTAGAGGAACTTACACAATGCAGTTTTCTCACTATGCGGAAGTCCCTAAGAACATTGCTGAATCAATTATCAATCATTAAATATAAATGATTAACAAAAAATTATAAGTGATTTATAAACAAGGAGGATAAAAATGGCAAAACAAAAATATGAAAGGACAAAACCCCATGTAAACATAGGTACAATAGGTCACGTAGACCATGGGAAGACAACACTGACAGCAGCAATAACCAGGACATTAGCAGATGCAGGATTATCAGACTTCATATCCTACGACAACATAGACAAAGCCCCAGAAGAAAGGGAACGTGGTATAACCATAGCCACATCACACGTAGAATATGAAACAGAGAAAAAACACTATGCACATGTAGACTGCCCCGGTCACGCAGACTATGTAAAGAACATGATAACCGGAGCAGCCCAAATGGACGGAGCCATCCTAGTAGTATCAGCAGCAGATGGTCCAATGCCCCAGACAAGAGAACACATACTACTTGCAAGACAAGTAGGTGTACCCTATATAGTAGTCTTTTTAAACAAGACCGACATGGTAGACGACGAAGAACTACTAGAACTAGTAGAAATGGAAGTAAGAGACCTATTATCATCCTATGACTTTCCGGGAGACGACATACCAATAGTAGCCGGATCAGCCCTAAAAGTATTAGAATGCGGCTGTGGCAAAAAAGACTGCAAATGGTGTGGCAAGATTTGGGAGTTAATGGAAGCTGTAGACGACTACATTCCCACCCCGGAACGTGACACAGATAAACCCTTCCTAATGCCTGTAGAAGACGTATTCACAATAACAGGTCGTGGCACAGTAGTAACAGGAAGAGTAGAACGAGGCACAGTAAAAGTAGGCGATGAAGTAGAAATAGTCGGCATAGCAGAAGAAAAGAAAAAGACCGTAGTAACCGGAGTAGAAATGTTCAGGAAGATGTTAGACCAAGCCCAGGCAGGTGACAACATAGGTGCACTGCTACGTGGCATAGAGCGTCAGGAAGTAGAAAGAGGAATGGTATTAGCCAAACCCGGCTCAATCCACCCCCATACACACTTTAAAGGCCAGGTATACGTATTAAAGAAAGAAGAAGGTGGCAGACACACCCCATTCTTCAACGGCTACAGACCACAGTTTTACTTTAGAACAACTGACGTAACAGGAGTCATCACTTTACCGGAAGGCACTGAAATGGTAATGCCTGGTGATAACATCGTCATGGATATACAGCTCATTGCACCAATAGCCATAGAAAACGGATTGCGCTTTGCAATAAGAGAAGGCGGCAGAACTGTTGGGGCAGGGGTAGTTACGGAAATAGTAGAATAATGATGAAAAACAGGGGAATCTGGCGATTCCCCTTAATTTTTTTGCTCTTATTGACAACAAAGTTTAATTGTGATAAATTGAGATATGCAATTAAAAAAGGCGAAAAATCCTTACACTTATAGAAGTTGAAAGCTCTGGGAGGTGGACGCGCATGAGGGTCAACGTAATATTGGAGTGTACCGAGTGTAAGCAAAGGAATTATAATACACAAAAGAATAAAAAGAATGACCCTGATAGGTTGGAGTTAAACAAGTTTTGTAAATTTTGCGGTAAACATACGCTGCATAAAGAGACAAAATAAAATTGGGAGGATGGATTTATGGCAGCGGCAAATGAAGGTTTTGTTAAAAGAACAGGTAAGTTTTTTAAAGAAGTCAGATCTGAACTAAAGAAGGTTACATGGCCCACTAAAAATGAATTGATCACTTATACCATAGTGGTTATTATTTCTGTGGTAATCGTGAGTGCAATTATTGGTATTACTGATGCTATCTTGTACAAGATAATTTCATTAATACTCCAACGAGGGATATAGGAATGTCTAAAAATTGGTATGTAGTTCATACGTATTCTGGCTATGAAAATAAGGTTAAGACCAACTTGGAAAAAAGAGTTGAATCCATGGGTATGCAAGATAAAATATTTAGAGTTCTTGTACCTTTGGAGGATGAAGTTGAGATTAAAAACGGCAAAAAAAAGCTGGTTCAAAGGAAGATATTTCCCGGTTATGTACTTGTCGAGATGATTGTAACCGATGATTCCTGGTATGTAGTGCGAAACACGCCGGGAGTTACCGGTTTTGTTGGCGCAGGTACAAAGCCAATACCTTTACAGGAATCAGAAGCAAAGAGCATTTTGCGTCAAATGGGCATTGAAGAAGCAAAGCCAAAAGTTGACGTAAAAGTAAATCAGGAAGTCAAGGTTATATCCGGACCATTTGAAAATTTTGTGGGAAAAATAGTCGATGTAAACCAAGACAGACAAAAGGTAAAAGTTTTAATTTCCATGTTTGGTCGTGAGACACCTATTGAACTTGATATAAATCAAATAGAAAAACTCTAGGCATGTTATACAGGAGGTGTTACAGTGGCTAAAAAGGTTATTTCAATGGTAAAACTCCAAATTCCTGCTGGAAAAGCGACCCCAGCTCCTCCAGTTGGACCGGCATTAGGTCCTACCGGAATCAATATAATGAGCTTTTGTAAAGAGTTTAACGAGAAAACTGCTGACAAAGCGGGTCTTATTATACCAGTAGAATTGACGGTTTATCAGGATAGATCATTCTCTTTTACTCTAAAAACTCCGCCAGCTTCAGTGCTTTTGAAAAAGGCGGCAGGTATAGAAAAGGGTTCAGGTGAGCCAAATAAAGAGAAGGTAGCACAAGTTACTAAAAAGGACGTAAAAGAGATAGCAGAACTTAAGATGGTAGACTTAAATGCTGCTTCAATAGAGGCTGCTATGAAAATGGTGGAAGGCACAGCCCGCAGCATGGGTATTGTTGTTGTAGATTAATTTTTAAGTGGGAGGATTTTTCCGCTAGTACCACAAGGAGGCAATAGAATGGCAAAACACGGTAAAAAATACCTTGAAGCTTATAAACTCGTTGATAGGACAAAGCTCTATGACCCTAAAGAAGCTATTGAATTAGCAATAAAGACTGCTAATAAAAATTTTGATGAGACAATTGAAATGTCCGTTCGCTTGGGAGTAGACCCAAGACATGCAGACCAACAGGTAAGAGGTGTTGTTATACTACCGCATGGCACAGGCAAAACTGTAAGAGTAGCTGTTTTTGCAAAAGGTGAAAAATTAGCAGAGGCCGAAGAA
>DUTQ01000263.1 GCA_012841995.1 Thermoanaerobacterales bacterium
AAAGGGTATGAATATGCATTAAGATATAACAAGTCTTGCCACAATACCAACTACAGGGGTATCTATAGGTATTTTATACTTACTTCTTAAAACAGGTTTAGGGCTTTCAAGACTAGACAAGTCAATGCCATTATGTATAATATTGATCATATCCGCAGGAACACCTGTTTCAATGAGGTTTATCTTTACAGCTCTTGACACAGCTATTATTTTATCAGTAAACATCTTTGACAAAAGGTATGTCAACCCCCTGTTTATTATGCCTGTGTCGCTCCTTGCAAGGCCATGACGTGTTAATACCACCTTACACCCCGCCAGTTTACCTGCAATTCTTCCGGAAAAACTTGCATGTGTATGCACAATATCTATTTTTTGTTTTGAAATGATATTGTAAATCTCTCTAACGTGAACTTTACTAAAAGAACTTTCTCCTCCAGTCAGCTGGAAAGTTGGTATTCCCTTGAGTTTTATTTGTCTTTCAAGTTCACCACCTGCTGGGCATGCCGCTACAATTTCAAAACGGCTCTTATCCATACTTGAAACAAGGTTAAAAAAGTATCTGCCCGCACCGCCGATATTTGTATCTGTCAAAACATGAAGTATCTTATCCATGATTTCCTTCCTTTTTCACATCTATAGCCTCTTTAGAAGATAAAGCAGACATCATTCCAAACATCATCCAAAACATCAATACTATTTTGGGGCTATACCAAACATAGTCAAAAAGCCCGTGAAGAAGATGGCCAGATAACGCTGCAAGTATACCTGTGGCAATATAGGAAGACCATCGGCTTTCCCCGTTCATCACTTTAAATGCCTTTGAATATGCCGATATAACAAGCCAAAGGATGACTAACAGCCCCGCTATGCCCATTTCCAATCCCAATTGAAGATATAAATTATGTGCGTGCATGGCTGGTGTGCCGGCTATCATGTAATTTCTGTAAATCTTAGAAAAGGGTGAAAGCCCCAAGCCAACACCTGTCAACCAGTAATCTTTTATCATTCTAATAGTTGCTATCCATATGGTTATGCGAAAAGTATTAGAACTGTCTTCAAGACTTCCTATGCTTTGTATTCTATCAACCATAACTTCTGGTAAAAAAAGTGGTGATATAATTGCCACTATAATTAGGATAATCAAAAGTCGTTTTTCCTTTAAGGCCGCAAATAATACCAGAGCAAAGGCCAAACCAAGCCAAGCCCCTCTGGAAAAGGTAAGTAAAAAGCAGAGCAACATTGGTATTAAGCATATTGAAATAATTGCCTTTTTACAGGGTTTTTTGGTTGCAAATATCAATGCTATCAAAACAGGTATAATTAAACCAAGATACTCAGCCAGGACATTCGGGTTTTCCAGTGTGGCATATACCCTTGTCTTAAGTTCCGGAAACTGCTCTATATCAACCCATGCCATAGCAGTAGAAACTTTCGCAAAAAAATACTGATATATACCGTATAATGAAACAACAAGTGCCGAAATAATAAAAGATGAAAAAATTAATTTAAAGGTTTTCTTTTCCCTCAATATTACAGATGTTATATAAAATAACATAAAATAGGCTATATAAAGAGGAAGTGCTTTTAAGCTGTCACTTCGCATCAATGAAAAAGCAGCAGCAACAAATGCAGTAATTAAGAAAAAAAATGCAGGAACTATTGATACCGGGAAACCACCTCTAAACCGCTCATAATTTAGTAAAAGTGATACAAAAGTAATAGCTACAATGCCGATTGTATACCTAGTTTCTATAAGGGGAAGTGCAAGTGCCACAATAGCTAATCCAATCTCAGGCTTTAAATATATGATAAATGATAAGAAAATTATACCAAACAGCTTTATAAAGGTTATCTGGGGCAGATAATAGTATATGGCTCCTAGTAAAAATCCTAATCCCAGATAGAGCCTTTTTTGAGTTTTGCTTACTTCAGATTGCCTTTCACTTTTTATTTCATTACAAATATTATTTATTCCAATCAATTGACAAGTTATCTTTATTAACATACTTCCTTTAAAAAAATCGTGCATTGAAAGCCTTATTAAAGAAAACAGTAAAAATGCTACCATAAGCGACAACCTTATGGTAAGAGCCTTTGGTGTAAAGCTTGAAAATAAAGCCTTCAAAGCAGTTGATGAAAAAATAAAAGCAAACATAAAATAGCCCACAACTTGTGAAGGACGAAAATAGATTTGCTCATATATGCCTAATAAAATTTGATAAAATATGCTGCTTTTTATTGTGGTGTTTACGCAGGCAATAAGTTTTTTTACCACATGTAAAAGGGGTAATCCCTGTTTTAATAACCAGCTATTTTTTATGGAAGCAGTTTCCCATTCATCATCAAATATAAGTCTTCCAAAAAAGCTTCCCCTTAAAACTCTGGATGCATTAAACACAAGCGAATCTATTAGTCGATAAAACAGACTATTTTTGTAATATTGCTCTTTAAAAACTGCCGAAAAAAGGCTTAAAACGATACTTTGTTTAGCTAACTGTTCAAAATTACTCATTCGTAAATCTCCCTATCTTAAAACCGTTTAAAGGACTTTTATGGTCATTACTGTACCTGTAACAGCGTAGATATTTGTCTTCATTCCCAATTTAGTGCCTATTCGTATCTCACTATTTCCAACAACAATGGCGTTTTCACTGGCAGTGCCCTCACCTACAATTGTAATAACCGCATCTTTTAACACAGGATTCGGATACTCAACTACACGCCCATCTGATGTCTCTACTAATGTAGCAGAGGGCTTTATATCTATATTTGTTACCTCTCCCAGGACAACATTTGACTTTGTTTCTCGAACAATATCACCGACTTCTATTACATCAGCAGTAGCATCTCTTATTTCCTCAAGCAGCACTTGAACCTCAATTTTTTTTGTCTCAAGCCCTGGGGGATTTTGATGTGCCTTTAAATAAAACCTGCCCATAACTGCCAATATTAGTACAATAGCCAGAAGATCAATAATGTTAATCAGTCCAAAAAGCTTGCCTTTATCATCAATTATCTTCATTTATTTTCCTCCTCAATGACACGGTGATAAACTTTTAATACTTGTTCTGTCATGGTTTCTATAGAAAAATATTTATGTACTAATTCCCT
>DUTQ01000264.1 GCA_012841995.1 Thermoanaerobacterales bacterium
AAAATGTCAGTATGCGTAAGGAGATTCGGGAAATCGTTTTACGCTAAATTGTTAATTTATCTAACACTACTCTTGTCATAGCATCAATTGGGGGTTCTTTTCCCGTCCACAGCCTAAAAGCTTCAGCACCTTGATTTACAAGCATCCCATAACCTTCTAAAATTGGGCAGCCTATACTTTCGGCAGTTTGTAGTAACTTTGTCTTTACGGGGTTATACACTATATCACACACCAGAAGTTCAGGTCTTAAAACCTCATCAGAAATAGGCATATATTCTGTGTCAGGATACATACCTATAGAAGTTGTATTTATTAAAACCTGGCTCTTTTTTTCAGCATCCCTTAAAACTGCCTCTTCTAATGACAAAGCTGTGGCACAACTACCTAAAACCCTATTCACATCTTGTGCCAAGATATCTGCCTTTTCAAATGTGCGGTTTGCAATAAAAATATGGGCTGCACCTTCAAATGCAAGTGTAAATGCAAGTCCCCTTGCAGCACCTCCGGCTCCTATTAATAAAAAAATTTTGCCTTTTGGATTAAAACCTTTATTTTTAAGAGATTGAGTAAAACCCATACCATCGGTATTATAGCCAATTATCTTTTTATTTTTAACAACCAATGTATTTACAGCACCAATGGCCTTTGCCATTTCATCTATTTCATCTATATATTTTATGACCTCTGTTTTGTAAGGTATTGTAATATTTGCTCCTGCAAAGTTAAATATCATCATAGCTTTAATGGCTTTTTCAAGATATCCTGGTTCCACTTGGAAGGGAATATAGATATACTCAATCCCACAGAGGGAAAAGGCGGTATTTTGCATTATCGGTGAAAGACTGTGACCTAGTGGATTGCCAAAAAGCCCTACTATCTTGGTGTTAACTGTTGTGTTAATCATACTTTACCACTTCACTCATGCCCCATTCCCTAGATTATTTATTAACTCTCTTAATTGAGATATGTGAATTTGCCCCGGAGCAGATGCCTTTTCACCTGATGCAAAGCTCATATCAGATCCAAATATATATCCCATAATCCGCGTTATTTTCCCCAATTCACCCATAGATACGGTTATAATGGGAGGATCTTTCAATATTTGCCTTGCCTCTAATGTAGCATAAAGGAGATTTAAAACATCTTGGTGATTTTTTGGCATAACGGCTACCTTTGCGATATCTGCTCCCAATGATATCTCATCTTTGATTTTTTTCACTATGAAATCAACAGATGGCGTCATATTAAAATTGTGATATGAAAGTATAAGGCTGGTACCAATTTTTTTTGCACAAGCTTTTATCTGCATTACCATATCATCACAGCTAGCAAACTCTATATCAACCACATCCAGTAAACCTGTGGCTATTGATTCCAGTATTATATTGCACCGCAGCCTATCTTCTACACGAATAAGGCCTCCTTCGTTATAACTTCTGAAGGTAAAAATCAGGGGAATGTCTTTGATTTGTTGTCTTAATCCTTTTAAAGCCTTTACCACTCTTGTCACATCTTTAGCACCTTCAAAGCTATCTACCCGCCACTCTATAATATCTGGCGAAAATTCCATGGCTTTTGTGGTCTGTTTCTCTAACTCTTGCTCACTAGCTGCAACTATTGGAAGACATAAGAGTGGTTTTTTGCCACCTAATATCTTTCCCCGAAGTAAAATTGGCTTTTTGGCCTGTATTCTCACATTAAAATCCCTTTCTTATTATTTTTATTTGCGCATCAGTATATCATATGCTTGGTTTCGAGTGATGCCAAATTCTAAAGCGGCTTTTCTCATGGCCCTGTTTTTAGGCATGCCCTTTTTGAGATTTTTTTCATAGCTTAAATTCAGCTGTTTAGTAAATTCCACAAAATCAGCATTACTTTCCATATTCGGGTTTTCTAAAAGTTCTTCTACATTAAGGGCTACCCTTTCTTGCTGATTATCTGGTGCTTTTAATCCATCGATTACAAGCACCATTTCCCCACGTGGTGGTTTTTTACTAAACCAATCTATGACTTGGTCTACAGAACCTCTGAAGAATTCTTCGTACATCTTTGTA
>DUTQ01000265.1 GCA_012841995.1 Thermoanaerobacterales bacterium
TACTTCTTGAGGCTTGATCATGATTCTCCCCCTTTGTGTTTTGAAAATCAGCGAACACTACCCTCCCTTCAATAAAATATAGAATTATAAAAAGATTCTGCTTAAATATATATGCAAATATCATACCATTATGAATTTGGCTGAATATACCAGATTATCTAAAATAATTGTCAAATCCGTTGCAGTTAAATGCCGAATATTTTGCCTTCTAATGCCAGATAATGCTATGTTTTTTGCAGCGGCATATTGACACGAAGTTTAAACATATATATAATTCGTTATGGATATATGTCTATAACCCTATGTTTATAATTTGAACAAATCTTAACAGTGTAGCTTTCAAAAATTCACTTTGTTTGAGCTTTTATTTTTTAATATCGTTATTTTTTTACTAGTATAACCACGTTATTGGTGGAATTTTTTAAGGTAGGTGTTTTAATCTTGCGTTTTATAATTGTTGCAGGTACACCGTCTTCAGGTAAAACCTCGGTGATGATTCACACTATCCGCCATCTTCTTGAAAGTAATATTTCAATAGCAGCCTGTAAGATTGACTGTCTGCAAACTTCTGATGACGAGCGGTATCGCCAGCTTGGTATTCCAGTAGCTGTCGGGTTGAGTGATTATCTTTGCCCTGATCACTTTCATGTAGCAAATTTAGAAGAAGTGGAGAATTGGTCTAAGAAACAATATGCCGATATTTTGATTTTGGAAACGGCCGGTTTGTGCCACCGCTGTGCTCCATATGTACATGGCTGCCTGTCTGTTTGCATTATAGACAATTTAATAGGTATAGATACTCCAAAGAAGGTTGGGCCTATGTTGAGCACAGCTGATATTATCGTCATAACAAAAGGGGATATTGTGTCACATGCTGAAAGAGAGGTCTTTCGACATAAAGTGGAGATGATCAATCCGGTTGCCAGGATTTTGGAGATCAATGGCCTTACCGGTCAAGGTGCTTTGAGGTTGAAAAATGAAATTCTCAAATGTGAACAGTTGGATACAATAAGCGGAAAAGAATTGAAATACCCTATGCCAGCTTCAATTTGTTCTTATTGTGCTGGTGAAACTATTGTGGGATCAGAATATCAGATGGGCAATGTTAAAAAAGTTGATTTTGGGAGAGAAGAATAGGTGCTAAAGAAAATAACCATTATAGGTGGATATGACAAAGATGGTAAAAAGGAAGAAATTAAGTCTTTTGATGTTAAAGCCGGGGAGGTATTTGCTTTAATAGGGCCTACAGGTTCAGGCAAAACACAGTTGATATCAGATATACAACAATATATCGATGGTGAAACACTAACAGGTAGATCAATCTTAATAAATGATCTGCCTATAGAAAAGCTGGATTTTAATAAGTCACTGCGCCATTTAGTTGCAGAGGTATCACAAAATATGAATTTTGTCATTGATATGTGTATTGAAGATTTTTTGTTAATGCATGCACAGGTCCGCAATATAAAAGACCCAAGGCAGGTAATTAAAAAAGTCTTGAAAGTTACTAATGAACTCGCCGGAGAGCCTGTCTATTTCACTGATAACCTCACTAAATTAAGCGGAGGGCAATCACGGGCTTTGATGGTAGCAGATGTAGCACTTATAAGTGATGCCCCCATAGTATTGATCGATGAAATTGAA
>DUTQ01000266.1 GCA_012841995.1 Thermoanaerobacterales bacterium
AAAAAATAAACTGTTTATAGTATATTATATACTTAATTTAATTACATTTTTAACAACATAAGTTAATAATAGTTAATAATTAAATGTCAGAATCGCGTAGATGCTAAAAAAACTTAGTATATCTTTTGATAATAATACGTGTTGTAAAATTCAGTATTAATATTGTTATTATAAGAACTGAAGCAGCACCAAATGCTACATCCATTGCACCTACTTCCATGGCAACAAGATAGATATGCATTGCAAGGGTCCTTGCAGGATCAAACATAGAGTGTGGTAATAAAACTGATCCACCTAAAGTAAGAAGCAATGCTGCAGTTTCACCTATTATTCTACCTATGCCAAGGATAATGCCAGTAACTATCCCAGGCATTGAAGCCGGTAATAATATGTCAATAGTAGTTTGCCATCTTGTAGCTCCGAGGGCAAGACTCCCTTCTTTATATTCTTTTGGTAGGGCTTTTATAGTTTCTTCAGAAGACCTGATTATTAAAGGTAATATCATGATTGCACCGGTCAACGCCCCTGAAATAATAGACCAGCCACCTGTTATGGGCTTTAATATTACTACAAAAAGTGCATATCCAAATAATCCAAATAAAATCGAAGGAATCGCCGATAATACATTAGTGCCAAATCTTATAACCTTAACCCAGGGACTTTCGCAAGCATATTCAGCTAGGTATATACCTGCGGCTACCCCTATAGGCGCTGCAACTGCTACAGTAGTTAAAGTAAGATAAATTGTTCCAATTATTGCAGGAAATATGCCACCTTCAGTGCCCATTTCTCTAGGGCTTTCTATAATAAAATTAAAATTAATCATTTTAATTCCTCGCCCAAGTATATAAAACAGAATCAATATTAAAACTGCCATGGTTATAATTGAGCTTGCCCACAAAACTGCTTTCATAATTCTTTCTTTCCATATTATTTTCATTTCAGTTTAGCTCTCTTTCCCATAAAACATATAACAATTGAATTTATGATAATAATGAGCATAAAAAGCACTATGCCTGTTGCAAATAACGCCTGGGTATGAGCCCCAGCTTCAGCATAAGCTATTTCCACGGCAATATTGCTTGTCAGTGTCCTGACAGGTGAAAAAATAGATTTAGGAAGCTGTACTGTGTTCCCTGCAACCATTATTACTGCCATTGTCTCGCCAATGGCCCTACCCATTCCTAAAATTACTGATGCAAGGATCCCTGATTTTGCAGAAGGTACCACTATATATTCCACAGTTTGCCAATGTGTGGCACCTAAAGCAAGTGAACCCTCCTTTAATTCCTGCGGAACAGACTTCAATGCATCTTTTGATATGTTTATTATCGTTGGAGCTATCATTATTGATAAGATTATAACAACTGCCAATATACCGTAACCTGATTGGGGTTGAGAAGAAACTTTATGAGTAAAAAACTTCTTCTCAACTACCTGAATAACGGGAATAATCATCGTCATACCAAAAAGTCCATATATAACTGATGGTATTCCTGCTAGAAGTTCAACTGCTTGGCTTATGATTTTCGCAATTTTGAGTGGAGCAAATTCCACTAAAAAAATCGCCGTAAAAACACTCAAAGGCACACTGATTATTAAAGCTCCAAAAGTTGTGATAATCGTACCCTCAAGCATTGGCAAAATTCCAAAGCTCCTTAACGATGGCTCCCATGTAATACCAAAAACAAACTCTTTTAAACCTATTTCCCTGATGATAGGAAAACCACAAAAAGATATAAATATAACAATTAGTAATAGAACAGCAACAGATGAGCTGGCACATAAAAGTAGCAATTTCTCATATATATTTTCTTTTACATTTTGCATCATTCTAACCACTCCAAGCGATAGTTCTACGTACTTATTTTTATAAGATCTTGCTTTATTTTACATTGATAAACTCTTTTTGAACTATCTGTTGCCCCTCATGACTCAATACAAAGTCTATAAAACTTTTGACGATACCTTCTGGTTCATCTTTTGTCATATATATAAATGGTCTAGATATCTTATATGAATTGTTTAAAACGTTTTCTTTTGCAGGTTCTACTCCATCTATAGCAATAGTTTTTATATCATCGCTTATAGCACCTATTGAAATAAATCCAATTGCATCAGGGTTTTGAGCTACTGCTGTTCTTACTGCACCTGTCGAATTTTGTATAATCGCATTATCGCTAAATTTCGCATCTTCACCTATTGTGAGCTCTTGAAATGCACTTCGCGTCCCTGATCCTTCTTCTCTTATTACTATAGCTATTGGGGCATTTTTACCTCCTATCTCCTTCCAATTTGTTATTTCGCCTGTAAAAACTTTTTTAAGATCATCTAATCTTATGTCTTCAATGGGATTATCAGGATGCACTATCACAGCAATTCCATCTCTTGCAATTACAAACTCCTTAACTGTCTTTTCTTGGGGTTTTAATTCTCTGGAAGATGCTCCAATATCAGCAGTCCCATTCTGAGCTGATTTGATTCCTGCTCCTGATCCTCCGCCTGCAACACTTATCTTTACTTTCGGATTCCTTGCCATAAATTCCATAGCCAACTCTTCTGATAAAGGCTGTACAGATGTAGAGCCTGCTATTTGTATTGTACCACTTAAGCTTCCGTCATCCCCCTGCTGACCATAATTATCATCTGATGGAACATTTCCTCCACATCCTACGGTAAAAACTAAAACAAACAAAATAACAGCCATAAACGATAATCTTGATACTCTTTTAAACACAGTTTT
>DUTQ01000267.1 GCA_012841995.1 Thermoanaerobacterales bacterium
AAATCAAGCAAGATATGTCTTTATTAAAAAGGTGTATAATGTCTTTTGGTATTACAGATGAGACTTTTGCTATCGCTTCTTTGGAAAAAGGAGAGCTTTCATTTTCATATATGATGGGTCTTATATCGTGTCCATATATAGGTTGGGCTTTTGGGACTACACTTGGAGCTATTGTTTGTTCAATGTTGCCGAAAGCCCTTCAGAACTCTATGGGAATCGCTTTATATGCTATGTTTATAGCTTTGGTCATTCCACCTGCTAAAAAATCAAAAGCTGCTTTATTTGTTGCGGTAACGGCTGTTGGAGTAAGTTGTATTTTTGCTTGGTTTCCTCTGTTTAAAGGGATTTCCGGAGGATGGAGCATTATAGCTTGCACTATTATAGCAGCAGGATTAGGTGCTGCGCTTTTCCCGAGAGAGGAGGATGAGGTATGACCAATATAATTCCAGCTGTGCTAATAATGGCAGTGGTAACATATATTCCAAGGGTATTCCCCATTGTTATTTTTAAAAACAAATTGAAATCAAGGTTTTTACTTTCATTTTTGTATTATATGCCTTTTGCAGTATTAGGTGCTATGACATTCCCCAGCATACTGTATTCTACTGGTCATCTTGTTTCTGCTATCGTAGGATTAGCGGTGGCACTGTTTCTTGCTTATCGGGAAAAGGGGCTTATGCTTGTGGCCGTAGGGGCTATTTTATCAGTCTATCTATGTGAGTTGCTATTTTTTTAATCAATTGCTGTGAATTGGGTTTGGAAGGGGAATATGGATAGAATTAAATGAAATAAATAATTAAGTTGGGTTTTTTTAAGACCAAAGCTGATATTTTAAGAGGTGACTTTTGATGAAACTCGGTGTATGTCAAATGACTGTTTCAGAAAAGACACGGGTGAATTTAAATAAGATCTTAAATTTTCTCGATGAAGCAGTAGAACATGATATTGACCTACTTGTTTTCCCGGAGATGGTACTTACAGGTTATACACCAGATGTTGTATTATCTTCAAAGATTAACGATATGATAGATGAGTGCCTTTGGATGATTAAGGAAAAGATAAAAAGATTGCAAATCGCAGCAATAATCGGCCATCCTTATAAGGAAGAGGGGAAACTATTTAACAGGGCTTCTGTAATACTTCCTGATGGTCAAGTTTATACATATGATAAGAATAATCTCGTAGATATAGAAAAAAAATACTTTCAGCCAGGAGAAAAGACGCTGACATTTGAATACAAAGGCGAAGTATTTGGAGTTATTATATGTAGAGACCAAAACTACCCGAAGCTTTCCCAAGAAGTTGTAAAGAGTGGTGCAAAGTTTTTATTTATATTATCAGCCCATTTTTATAATCCGAAAGAAGCAAGGTGGAAGTTGGAGAAAAACAGGGCAATACCAATTACTCGAGCTGTAGAAAACGGTATTTATGTGCTTATGGCCAACACTGTAGGTACTCACCTTGGTACGATAAGTTTGGGAAACAGCTTAATAGTAGATCCTGATGGAGCTGTTGTGGTATCAGCAGGAGAAAGCGAAGAGGGAATTTTGTCATTATCACTTTTTGATGTAGAATAACAGGTCTTTCTTTTGGGAGAGGTGTCGTCATCTTCGCCGAGTTACTTTCTACACTGGAATCAAAACTTAATTTGTTGACATTAAGCGCTGTTGGTCTATAAATAAAATGGATAATATAAATGCAATAACTGAAGCGGAACCGGTTAACCCGACCACAAGGGGAATACCATAAGTTTCTGACAGACCATATAAAGGGGGCCCAATAGCAACACCGAAGAACCTAACACTTCCGTATAGGCAAGTTATGATGCCGCGCCTTTTTATGCTGCAACTGCTGGTAACCAGGGTATTAACAGGTGTCATTACAAGGCCTACTCCTGAACCTAAAAGACATAGAGATATAAATAGTAGCCAGAAGCCTTTTGTTAGTATAAAAAGTGCTTGCCCTGCAGCGATAAGTGCAATACCTGTGAGAATGTAATATTTTAAACCTTTATTGTGAGATTTTTCCAGCCATATGCCTAGTGAAAAAGAAATTGCTGCCATAATAAATACCGGCCCTGCCATTACTAGCCCTTTCATGAAACCGAAGATAGAAAACCTCTTTTCAAGAATATCTGAATAAAGAGATAGTATGCCAAATAGGGAAAAAAGTGCTACCATTCCGGCAAAAAAGCTAGAAAGCAGTGGGACCCATTTTTGTTTAAATATTTCTTTTACTGCATCCACATAATCCTGCAACTTTTGTTTATCAAAATCCTGTTTTTCTTTTACAAAAATATATATGGAAATGCCAGTGGGTATAGCGAGAAGACCGTATGCGAAAAAAGGCGTGTACCATGTAATTAGTGCCAAGCTTGCGCCCAATATGGGGCTTATTACCTTTCCAAGGCCATTTGATGTTTCAAGCAAGCCCAGGGCATACACCCTTTCTTGTGACTTGAACATATCTCCAACCATTGCCATTGCCAGCTGATATGTTCCTCCTGCACCTATACCTTGGATAATTCTCCCTGCAAAAATCCCCCAATATGGTTTTGATAATATCACAGATGCTATACCTGCAACGATACCACCAGCGCCATATAATATAAGGGCTGGTGCCATGACTTTTTTCCTTCCTATCTGATCTGATAAAATGCCGGCAAAGGGTATCACAATTCCTGCCGGAACCGAAAAAGCGGTTATTAAAATCCCCACTTGAAACTGATTTATATGGACGTTTTTTTTGATATCAGGCAAAACAGGAATTAACATGGAATTTCCAAGGACCATTATCAAAGGAACCAGACACAAAAAAAGCATTTGCAGCTTTGTATTCTTTTTCACTTAAACATCTCCTCGAGCTTTAAAAAATAGATATAAAAAACAATTCCTCATTAGTATTTATTTAAACTTGAAATATTATGTTAGAGTGAAAAAACAAATAGTGATAAAGAAGCGAATAATGGTAAATTAGAAATGAAGCAAATAAAAATAGGGTGCTCATAGTTTCACAAGCACCCCATCGTTTTTAGGCTTTTTGACTGCAGCCCAATACATTTTTTATTTTGTGAATAACCATCTGTTTAATGGCTTCTCTGGCAGAACCCAGGTATTTTCTTGGGTCAAATACCGAAGGGTTTTCCACTAAATATTTGCGCACAGAAGCTGTCATGGCAAGGCGCAAGTCTGTATCAATATTTATCTTACATACACCCATAGTTGCGGCTTTTTTAAGCATTTCTTCAGGTACGCCTTTTGCTCCGGGAATATCCCCTCCATATTTATTACAGAGCTCGACAAACTCAGGCAAAACTGTTGAAGCACCATGAAGCACTATGGGGAAACCCGGAAGTAGATTTGAGATCTTTTCTAATCGTTCAAAGTCCAACCGGGGTTCACCCTTAAACTTATATGCACCATGGCTTGTTCCGATAGCTATAGCCAAAGAGTCAACACCGGTTCTCTCCACAAACTCAACAGCCTCATCCGGATCTGTAAAGGTTGCATCTCTTTGAGATACATTCACATTGTCTTCGATACCGGCTAGCTTACCTAATTCTGCTTCAACAACTACACCTTTTTCATGAGCATAGTCCACAACCTTTTTTGTTAACGCAACATTCTCTTCAAAAGGGTATTTGGAACCATCAATCATTACCGAGGTAAAACCATCGTCTATACATGCCTTACATATCTCAAAATTCTCACCATGGTCAAGGTGAAGTACTATGGGAAGGTTGGTATCTTCAACCGCAGCTTCTACCAATTTCTTAAGATAAATAGGTTTGGCGTATTTCCTAGCACCGGCTGAAACTTGAAGAATTAAGGGAGCCTTCTCTTCCTGTGCCGCCTCCACAATCCCTTGGATAATTTCCATATTGTTCACATTAAAAGCTCCGACGGCATATTGACCTTCATAGGCATTTTTAAACATTTGTTTTGATGTCACAAGTGGCATTTAAAATCCTCCCAACTTTTTTATCTTTGCCACTTTAAAGTATATTATATTGGCGCGAAAAATCAAAGATTATTTAAGAAATCTGAGAATATATTTAGCCCTGTCTCAAACATTTTGCTATCATTTCCAAAGCCGATGCGTAGATGTCCGGGCATTTCAAAGCATTCACCGGGTACCATAAGGAGACTATGTTTTTTAAAAAGTTGTTTACATAACTGTTCTGATGTAATAGGGAGGTTTTTTAATTTAGGGAAACTCAGCACTCCCGCTTTTGGCTCCACATATTCAAAAAAGTTTTCGTGTTCCTTAAACCACTTCATCAGTGTATTTAGATTTTTATTTGCTATACCGAGGTTTCTCTCCATGACCTTTTCTGTATTTGTTAAAGCAAAACAGGCTAAAAAATCATTTAATGGGGAATTGCTTATAGAAGTATAATCTTTCCAGCACCAGCACTTCTCAACAATTTCTTCTGGAGCTGCAAGCCATCCAAGCCGCAAACCCGAAAGACCGTAGGATTTTGACATACTCCCTACACTTATGGCTCTTTTACTCAAACTCCTGCCATGTGGAGGAATAACACCCGGTTTAATGGCAAGATTATGATAAACCTCGTCACATAACACCCAGAACCCTTTTTCCTCCGCAATGCCAAGGATTTTTTCCAGCTGTGGCCTTGATATAGTAGCACCAGTAGGGTTGTGAGGTATGTTTAGAACAATGAGCTTGGTTTTTTCATCTATCAGCTCAATAAGCTCATCAATATCAGGTTCATAATTATTCTCTATCCTCATATTCCAGTATTTAACATTAGCACCACGGGCTTCAGCAGTAGAGTACAAGGCTTGATATGCCGGAAATTGCACTATAACAGTA
>DUTQ01000037.1 GCA_012841995.1 Thermoanaerobacterales bacterium
ACATAAAAATTTTTTTATGATATATTTTATATCAAATTAAATATATGTACCTCATCTCGACAAGAGCTGAGGTAGAGGATGCAATAATCAAGAGTAGTTTTGCCATAGGTAGGGTAAGCCGATTAAGCAAAATAAAAGGGGTTATTGCCGAAGAACGGATTTTATACCCAAAAAACCGTTCTGGGTTCATATTGAATAGATATGAAACTGTCACCAAAGCTTTGTATTTGGTGGAGCGCTACTTCATTAAGTAAAACGAGAGAGGTATTTGCCTTTATAAAGAAGAAACAAAAGGACAACCGGCAAATATCTGGTTGTCCTTTTAATATAATCTGCAAATACCTTTGTTATTGCAGTTTTTTAATTGAAAGGAGTAAAATAATGCTATGTGGAACAGCAAGGGTTAATCAAAATAATCATCTGGAGATTGGCGGCTGTGATACAATTGATTTAGCTAATGATTTTGGAACTCCGCTTTATGTTATGGATGAAGAATTAATAAGACAAAATTGTAAATCGTATAGGCAAAAATTGATGAGCTTGCATAAAAATAGTGAAGTAATATATGCTGGTAAGGCCTTTTTGACTATGGGGATGTGTAAAATCATAGAAGAAGAAGGCTTAAGTTTAGATGTGGTGTCTGGCGGAGAATTATATACAGCTATAAAAGCTGGATTTCCTGCACGAAGAATATATTTTCACGGCAACAACAAATCATATGATGAATTAAAAATGGCAATAGATTATGGAGTAGGGAGAATAGTAGTAGATAATTTTTACGAACTTGAAATGTTAAAGGATTTAGCAAAGAGTTATCATAAGAGTATCAAGATTTTAATTAGGATTACACCAGGAATAGAAGCACATACTCATGATTATATAAAAACCGGACAACTTGATTCAAAATTTGGATTCGGTTTGGAAAATGGCCTTGCATTTATGGCAGTAGAAAGTGCTTTAAGTATCAGGGGTCTAGAATTAAAAGGGTTTCATTGCCATATAGGGTCCCAAATATTTGAAGAACAACCCTTCTATGATGTTGTAAGGACAATGTTTGAATTTGCAAAAGATGTCAAAGACAAATACAAATTTGAAACAGAGGAAATAGATTTCGGCGGAGGTTTTGGCATAAAATACACAAAAGATGATAAACCCCTTTCAATTGAGCGTTATATGAAATCTTTAGTGAATACCGCAAAGTTCTGGTCAAGAAAGCTTAATTTAAATATGCCAAAAATAATGATTGAACCCGGTAGGGCAATTGTAGGCGCTGCAGGGACAACCCTCTATACCGTTGGAGCCATAAAAAACATTCCTGGGATTAGAAAATATGTAAGTGTTGATGGAGGAATGGCTGATAATATAAGGCCGGCACTATATGGAGCAAATTACAGTGCAGTTTTGGCAAATAAAGTTAATGAACCTGCAGTAGAAAAAGTTTCAGTAGCAGGTAAATGCTGTGAGTCAGGAGATATGTTGGCTTGGGATATAGACCTACCCAGAATATCCCCGGGAGATATCCTTGCTATTTTTTGCACTGGAGCCTACCATTACTCCATGTCTAGCAATTACAACATGCTTACGAAGCCTGCTGTAGTTTTCGTTAGAAATGGCCAAGCAAACTTAATGGTAAAAAGGCAAACATATGAAGACTTACTGCAAAATGAAGTTTTTCTGCCATGTGAAAAATCAGTTTCTTTTGCTTAAAAATTAAAGTGCGTTAAAAACGCACTTTTTTCATTTAAAGATAAATGTTATAATCAAAAAGACAAACCAATTAACATCAAAGAAAGGACGAAATTTAATGGGAAATTTTTTTGGCCCTGATATGTTGCTTAGAATCCCGGCTCTTTTGATAGCAATTACGTTTCATGAATTCGCTCATGCCAGAGTTTCTAGTTCCCTTGGCGATCCGACTCCTAAATGGAGTGGAAGGCTGTCTTTGAACCCACTTGCTCATTTAGATCCAATAGGCTTACTTATGCTTTGGATTTTTAAATTTGGATGGGCAAAACCAGTTGAAATAAATCCGATGTACTACAAAGATCCCAAAAAAGGAATTATTTTGGTTTCATTAGCAGGCCCACTTACTAATTTATTGTTGGCACTTTTATCACTCATAATTTTAAAATTGAATCTTTTTAGTAACTGGATTTTTGAAAGCTTTATCTATATACTGTTTTTATATAATATAGTTTTAGCTGTTTTTAATTTAATCCCCATACCTCCACTAGATGGCTCAAAGATATTAATAGGTCTTTTGCCTTCGAGAAGGACTTATGTGTTTCATAAACTAGAGGCATATGGACCAATAATACTGATAATATTAGCATATTTGGGCATTTTAAATACAATTATGAGCCCTTTAATAACCTTTGTACATGCAGGCCTTGATACAATATCGAATTTAGTTTTGTTTAGATTTTAGAAGGAGGAGTTTACGCATATGAAAGATCATACTGTAATGAGTGGTATGAGGCCTACAGGTAGGCTTCATATGGGAAATATGTTGGGAGCTTTAATGAACTGGGTTAAATTACAGGAAGAATATGAATGTTATTTTTCAATAGCTGATTGGCATGCTCTGACAACTGGCTATGAATCAACAGAACAAATCAACGAAAATATAAAACAGATGACTATTGATTGGATAAGTGTTGGAATCGATCCGGAAAAATGCACCATTTTTAGACAGTCACATGTAAAACAACATGCAGAACTACATCTTTTGCTTTCTATGTTAACACCACTGTCGTGGCTTGAAAGATGTCCAACTTATAAAGAACAATTAAAACAACTTGACGGTAAAGATATAAATACCTATGGATTTTTGGGTTATCCCGTCCTTATGACATCAGATATCCTTATTTATAAAGCAGATAGGGTTCCAGTTGGTGAAGATCAAGAGCCTCATCTTGAGCTTGCAAGGGAAATTGTCAGGAGATTTAATTATTTATATACACCTGTTTTCCCGGAGCCTGAAGGTATTCATACAAAAGTAAAAGTCCTACCAGGTGTTGATGGAAGAAAAATGAGTAAAAGCTATGGCAATTTAATCGAAATATCTGCAACACCTGAAACCATAAGGCAGAAGGTGGGGGTTATGGTTACAGACCCGGCCAGAGTAAGGAAAAGTGATCCTGGTCATCCAGACGTTTGCAATGTATATGCCTTTTATAAAGCTTTCGGAGAAAAACAACTTGAAGAAGTAAGGGAAGCATGTGAGAAAGGTTTAATTGGATGTGTTGAATGCAAAAAAAATCTAGCCAAACTGATAATTGAAAAAACCAAACCAATTCGAGAAAAACGAAAAGCATTAGAAAATAATCCTAAATTAATTGACGATGTGCTAGAAGATGGAGCTATGCGTGCAACTAAAATAGCAGAACAAACATTAGAAGAAGTAAGAAGCGCCATGAAAATTTAAAATATAAAGGTGAATAATAATGGCACTTAATGTTAAATTAGATGCTTTCGAGGGTCCCTTTGATCTTTTGTTTCATCTCATAGAAAAAAACCAAATAGATATTTATGATATACCAATAGCTGAGTTAACAGAACAATACATAGCATACTTATATGAAATCGAAGAAAAGCAATTGGATTTAGCTAGTGAATTTCTAGTTATGGCTTCGACTTTACTTTGTATAAAATCACAGATGCTATTGCCGCAAAAAAAAGATAATTCCGTGCAGCTTGAACTTGCAGCAAGTGAAGATGATGATCCAAGAGGGGAACTTGTAAATAAGTTAATTGAATACAAAAAGTATAAGGATATAGCTGCTGTCTTACAACTAAAAGAAAAGAACCAAAGCAAGGTGTTCAAGCGCCCTCCCCAAGACTTATCTTATTTATGTAATAATGAGGAGTTTTCACTTACTGGTGTTACTTTTGCTGATTTAAAATCTTGCTATTTAAGTATTTTAAAAAAGAAAAACAGAGATAAAAGAATACATCCTGTTTCAAAAGATCCATTTCCTTTAATAAAAAAAGTGAGAGAAGTTTACAATATATTATTAACATATAAAAAGAATGTTTATTTTAGTCAATTATTAAAAAAAACCCGTAAAACAAAACTCGAAATAATAGTAACTTTTCTTGCTATACTAGAGCTTGAAAAAATGAATAAAATTTTAGCCTCACAAGAAAGACCCTTTGAGGATATTATTGTTGAAATCAAGGGGGGGAGTTAATGGATTTAAGGAAGCTTATGGGAGCGATTGAAGCAATTCTCTTTGTATCTGGTGAGCCCGTTGGTATAGATGAGATCGCAAAGACTTTAAACATCTCTAAAGAAGTAGTATTGAACTGCTTTAATATTATGAAGAAAGACTATGAATCCGATTCTAGGGGAATAATGATATCAATGGTAGGAGAAAAGTTATTACTTAAAACTAAACCGAATTTTTTTTCTTATATAGAAAAACTGTTCAAACCAAAAGTTAGCTCTCAACTTTCTAAGGCAGCTTTAGAGACTCTTGCGATAATAATGTTTAAACAACCAATAACAAGAACTGAAATAGAGGATATACGAGGAGTAAATGTAGAAAAAGCATTAAAGAGCCTTCAAGAAAAAAAACTTATTTGTGAGAAGGGGCGGCTTCAATCACCTGGCCGACCTATTTTATTTATAACAACTGATGAATGTTTAGACTATTTTGGTTTGGAATCAATTGATGAAGTTAATTTTTACCGTGATAAATGAATTAATTAATCTGGTTCAGAACAAACTAAGAGAAAAAGTTAAAGGAGCATTTTATAGTGAAAATCATATTATTGCTCTTAATTTTTTCTCTTTTTTTTGTCCCTATAAACATTGTAATTCATTTTCAAAAATATCAATCTAGTGCAATAATTTCGGTAGAGCTCTCAAAAATATTAAAATTGATTTTATCACTTCCAAAAATGAATATCGAAATAAAAACTTTTCTTTTTAAAAAAATAAAATTAAATTTATATGATAAAGGTTTTTCCCAAAAAAAACTTATTGCACATTGGTTAATCAATTATTTAGATAACCTAGCAAGATATTATACAAAATCAATCATTATTAAACAAATATCAGTTAAAATACATTTTAGTAGCAGAAATGCTGCTTTAACTGGGATATTAGCAGGGCATATGTGGTCTATTTTGTATTTTATTTTGGGGAAGTTATCTTTCTTGGCAAATATTAAAAAAACCAAAATAACAGTAGATGTTTCTCCGGAATTTAATGATAGTAGAAAACTTACATTTTATGCTAAAGGAATATTAGCAATTAGGTTGGGTCATATTATTATTGTAGGCATATTTGTCTTGCTTTTAATGATAAAAAGACAATTATTATCAATTTTGAAGGGGACGACTTATTATGGACGGTCATCCAATCGAGAGCCTTATGAAAACAGCAATGGAAAGTATTAAGGAAATGATAGAAGTAAATACTATAGTCGGTGATCCAGTTGAAACTGTTGACGGTGGTGTAATTATACCTGTATCTAAAGTCAGTTTTGGGTTTGCGGCAGGGGGAAGCGAATTTAATGTTAGCCGACCTAAAGAAGATTCAGCACAAAAGCAACAGCTTCCATTTGGTGGTGGAAGCGGTGCTGGGGTTTCTGTTCAACCAGTTGCTTTTATGGTAGTGGGTCAGGGCCAAATAAGATTATTACCAGTAAGCCAAAATGCCATGTTGGAAAGGGTCATAGATATAGTGCCGCAGATTATTGATCAAATAAAAAACATAAGAAAAAGCGAGTAAAGAGCAAGACTCGGATCGCACATGTCCGAGTCTTTTTCTTAAAAAAATCGCCGAAGCATGATCTCTAACTAAAAATGGTATAACCTCCATAAATTATTTGAATTAATTTGCCAATGTAACAAAAAATAAGTTTGTCTGGAGGTTATATTAATGATGAAAAAATTGGTGATAAGTTTCCTTATTTTTTTTCTATTAAGCAACATATTGCCAACTTTTGCTCTATCAGATAACTCGATTAAAATCGATGCAAAAGCTTATCTATTAATGGATCCAATTACTGGACGTATATTGTTAGGAAAAAATATAAATGGAAAAAAAGCAATGGCAAGTACTACAAAAATAATGACCGCTATTGTAGCTCTTGAAGAAGGGGAGCTTGGTTCTAAAGTTCAAGTGAGTAAAAGAGCAGCAGGGATTGGTGGTTCTTCATTTAGACTATTACCAAAAGAAGAAATGTCTCTAGAAAATATGCTTTATGGTCTTTTGCTTTCTTCTGGAAATGACGCAGCTATTGCAATTGCTGAACACATTAGTGGAAGTGTTGAGGGCTTTGTTGAATTGATGAATAAAAAAGCATTAGAACTAGGTGCAATAAATACTCATTATATAAACCCTCATGGCCTTGATGCACCAGGTCATTATTCAACAGCTGAAGATCTTGCCATAATAGCTCGATATGCTTTGAATATTCCTAAATTCAGAGAGATAGTTAATACAAAAGAAAAAACTATTGAGGAGGGTAATTTTACTAGAAAAATAGTTAATACAAATAAATTACTATGGAGTTTTGAA
>DUTQ01000268.1 GCA_012841995.1 Thermoanaerobacterales bacterium
GCTAAAAAAATGCTTGAAGCCGGGGTTCCGGTTGCGTTGGCAACAGACCTTAACCCGGGGACAAGCGCAACTGAATCACTGCAGATCATTATGAATTTGGCCAGTTTTATGCAAAAGATGACACCTGAGGAAATAATCACCGGTGTCACGATAAATGCCGCATATAGTGTTGGAAGAGGAGATCAAATAGGTAGTTTAGAGCCGGGAAAGAAAGCGGATATTGTGATTTGGGATGCTCCAAATATAGAATTTATAATATATCATTTTGGTGTAAACTTGGCACAAAAAGTATTCAAAGATGGAAAACTTGTGGCAAGCCAAGGTAAATTAATTATTTAAAATTACAATCGAGGCTATAGAAAATCACAATTGAGATTATAAAAAACTAATATACTCACATTTCAGTCATTGACTAATCACTGGTAGCCGATATAGCAGGGTATAGCAAGGTATAGCAAGGTATAGCAAGGTTATGACGACATTAAATGTGTATATTGCAGGATTTTGGACTTAGGTGTATAATAGTTATGAATAAAGAAACGCATTTCAACATACTGAAACAATATATTTTACACATTTTTACACATAAGAATCGTTATTAGAAAATTTATAAAAGAGTGCATGCTTAAAATGTGTCAATGAAATGAAAAAATGACGGAGGTGATTGTCGGAGAAGTATACAGCCGGTAGAAACGTGTTTATATTTATCTAAAGTGAGTTCATCAAATTAAATAATTAGTTGATGTGCTCAAATGAAACTATTAAATTTTATGCAATTAGAAACTGGCAAAACAAACAGTAACGGGAAAAGGGTGAATGAATATGCAAATAGAATTTAAAGTCAACGGCAAAGACTATTCTATGGACGTTGATCCCAAATTGAGATTGTTAGATATTCTAAGAGATGAATTAGATTTAACCGGAACAAAAGAAGGTTGTGGCGAAGGCGAATGTGGTACATGTACCGTAATAATGGACAAAAAAGCAGTTAACTCCTGCTTGGTTTTGGCTTCACAGATCCAGGGTAAAGAGATAATTACAATTGAGGGCCTGGAGGAAAATGGAGAATTAGATCCACTACAGGAGTCATTTGTAAAAAATGGTGCAATCCAGTGTGGTTATTGTACCCCTGGTATGATAATGTCGGCCAAGGCCTTATTTATGAATAATCCTAATCCGACTGATGAAGAAATAAAGACAGCAATAGAAGGAAACCTATGTCGTTGCACTGGTTATGGCAAAATTGTAACAGCCATTAGAGAAGTTCGCGACGAAAAGTAAAAGTCAAAACTACACTTTGATAATTTGATAAAAAGACAGTTTAAAAATGAAGGTGGGATAGAGAATGAGCAGTCTTCAAGTTTTAACTCCAAAAAATAATACCGAATTGGCAGAGGCTCTCAAACAGGCTACACCAAAGAGCAAGATACTAGGTGGCGGCACAGATCTAGTTATACTACTTAATAAAGATGAAATTGAGCCTGACTTGATTATAGATATGACAGCAAACAAGGAACTTAATTATATAAAAGAAGAAGATGGAGATATTTATATCGGTGCAATAACAACAATTACCGAAATTCATGATAGTGAACTAATAAACGAAAAGGCAAGATGTCTAGCAAAGGCCTGCGAAAAATTCGGTTCTACACAGATAAGGAATAAAGCCACAATAGGTGGAAATATTGCAAACGCTTCCCCTGCAGGTGATACATTACCCGCATTAAAGGCATTAGATGCTGAAGTCAGCGTCATAAACAGCAAAGGTGAGGCGAGATTTCTGCCATTGGGGGATGTGCTAGCTGGGCCAAATAAAAACTCACTAAATGTCGATGAAGCTGTTATCGGAGTAAAATTTTCTGCACATGCAAAACCTTGGATAAGCACATTTGCAAAATTAGGCACAAGGACAGCAGTGACAATTTCAAGAATAAGTTTGGCTGTAAATGTGGTTTATGATGAAGCTACAAACACTATAAATGACGCTAAAATTGCACTAGGTGCAGTTGGCAAGGCAGCATTTAGGGCAGCAAAACTAGAAGAAGAGTTAAAAGGTAAAGTGGTAAATAAAGAATTAAGAGCAAAATTTGCAGAAAAACTATCTGAAGTCATTCAAGAATCAATACCGGGAAGAGCTTCGCTGCCATATAAAAAAGAAGCTATAAAGGGTGTTGCTTATCAGGCTTTTGAAGATCTTTTTTCTATGTAAGATGTAATTGGAGATTGTAAATTTACATGTTGTAATATACAAATCAATTATCCCTAACATCAATTAGATTTAAACCGACATACAATCCTTATTGATCTTTTTAAAGAGAGGGGGTTGTTGAGTTTAGTATTTTATAACTGTTAACATCTTTATTACGTTTTTTACTACAAAAAAATTGAAACAATGAAGAGGTGTGATGCTGTGAAGCAGTCAAATTTAAGAGAATATTTTAGGCCAAAGACATTAGATGAGGCATTGTCAATACTGAATTCTTATGAAGGTGAAATAAAAATAATCGCAGGCGGAACAGATATGCTTGCCGATGACCACAAGGAAATCGAAGCTTTACTAGATATCGATCAACTAGGACTAAACTACATTGAAAAGGCCGATGGATATATCAGAATTGGCAGTGCAACAACTTATACAGAGATCCTAAATTCAGATGAAATCTATGAGAATTTCCGAGCAATCTGGGATTCTGCCAGTGTGGTAGCAGACAAGTCAATTAGAAACATTGCGACAATTGGCGGCAATCTTGGATCAGCAGTTCCATCCGGAGATGCCATACCACCGCTTTACGCACTAGATGCAACGCTTGTTATTAAGACGACAACTGAAGAGAAGAAAGTAAAACCTGAAGATTTCTTTACAGGCCCAAGAAAGAACATCTTGAAAAAGGGTGAAATCTTAAAGGAAATCCAAATTCCATATAGTGATGGTGCATTTGGCAGTGACTTTGAAAAGATTGCAAGAAACTCAGTCGACTTGGCTACAGCTAACATTGCTGTGTTTGTGAAGATTGATGAAGATAAAAAAATAAGTGACGCAAGGATTGCTCTTGGTGCAGTAGCACCCACAGTTGTAAGGGCAGATAAGCTTGAAAAAGCCGTTATTGGCACAAAAGCTGAAGAAGAAAAATTAGAGGAAATTGTTAAGGCTGTTGAAGATGTTATATCACCTATTTCAGATGTCCGCAGTTCAGCCGATTACAGGTATAAAGTTAGCAGAGTAATTGCAAAAAGAGCAATTATGAAGGCTTATGACAGAGCAATAGGTAAGTAAAAAAAAAATTAAGGAGCTTGGGTGATATTAATGAGTCAAAAATATAAAGTTAATTTTACCGTAAATGGAGATCAATACGAAAGGTATGTTGAAGCAGGCGAAACATTAGCATCAGTTCTTAGGGTAGAGCTTGGTTTAACAGGAACAAAGGTAGGATGCGATAGAGGAGATTGCGGTGCTTGCACTGTAATTATGAATGGAAAAGCTGTGAAGTCATGTATCATACCTGCACTAAAGGCCGATGGTGCTGAAATTCAAACCATCGAGGGAGTTGCTGATGAAAATGGTTTACACCCCATACAGCAGGAATTTGTCGAACTCGCAGCAGTTCAGTGTGGTTATTGTACCCCTGGTCTAATAATGGCATCGAAAGCATTGCTTGATGAAAACAAAAATCCCACAGAAGAAGAAGTAAGAGAAGCCATTGGTGGAAATATTTGCAGGTGTACCGGATATGAAAAGCCGGTTCAGGCCATATTGAAAG
Source organism: Thermoanaerobacterales bacterium (assembly GCA_012841995.1). Taxonomy (GTDB): domain Bacteria; phylum Bacillota; class Thermosediminibacteria; order Thermosediminibacterales; family Tepidanaerobacteraceae; genus DUTQ01. The sequence goes on from DUTQ01000268.1 coordinate 3,759, forward strand.
CGGCTAAGAAGTTGAATGGGGAGTGTTTATAAATGGAAAAAAATCTAAATGTTGTTGGTAAACGTGTTCAGAGAGTAGACGCGATAGATAAAGCAACCGGAGCAGCCAAATACACATCTGATATGTATTTGCCCGGAATGCTAATAGCAAAGTTATTGAGGAGCCCTTATGCTCACGCAAATATAAAATCGATTAATACGGAAAAGGCTAAAGCACTTGAAGGTGTTAAAGCAGTTGTAACATGGGAAGATGTTCCCAGAGTACGCTATTCTACAGCAGGATATCCAAAGGAAACAATTCCAGGATTAGTACCTCCAACGGTGCCTATGACAGAGCTAGAAGATCACTATCTACTAGATAACAAGGTAAGATATTATGGTGAAGCTGTAGCTGCTGTCGTAGCTGTAGATGAAAAAACCGCAAATAAAGCATTAGAATTAATTGATGTAGAATACGAAGTATTAGATGCCGCTTTTACAATTGATGAAGCACTGGCTGAAGATGCACCCTTTATACATGGCGGGACATCTAAGAATGTCATACAAACAGAGATAATAAAAGGTGATACTGAACAAGGCTTTAAGGAAGCAGATTATATTTTTGAGGATTTCTATACAACACAAGGTCAGCAGCATACATGTATGGAGTCATCATGTTCAGTAGCTAACTATGAGCCATCAGGAAAAATAACTCTATGGTCTACGACTCAGGTGCCCTATCATATAAGAAGGGGAATATCAGAGGTATTAGGTATACCAATGAGCAAGATAAGAGTTATTAAACCTACGCTTGGTGGTGGGTTTGGCGAAAGACAGATGGTCCAAAACGAGATACTCACTGTATTCCTTGCACAGTATGTTAAAAAACCAGTAAGACTTGAAATATCAAGAGAAGAGAATATTGCACTGACAACAAGACGCCATCCCAGCCAGATTAGGATAAAATCAGGTGTTAAAAAAGATGGAACAATAGTTGCATTTGATATTGAGACAAAGACAAATGCAGGTGCTTATACAGGCCACAGCCCATATGTAACTAAGGCTATGTTTACAAAGGTGCCCTACAGAGTTCCAAATGTAACTTACAGAGGAAATATCGTTTATACAAACCTTTCTGATTCAGGTGCATTCCGCGGCTATGGCAACCCACAGATTTCCTTTGCAAGAGAATGCCACCTTGACAGGATAGCTAAAGAACTTGGAAGAGATCCTATTGAATTTAGATTGCAAAACTTTGTAAGAGTTGGAGAGCGCAACCCGCTTAGCATGAATCAAGATTGGATACTTGAGAGCTGTGGAATAAAAGAATGTTTTGAAAAAGGCGCAAAAGCAATCGGCTATTATGAACCAAGAAAACCTGCCAGTAGTAAAAACAAGCTTAGAGGAATGGGCTTTGCTGTTTCCATGCACGTTAGCGGAACATCTGCAGAACCAGACTTCTCATCAGCTCAAGTTAAAATAAATGAAGATGGAACACTAATCGTTTTAATCGGTTCACCTGACTTAGGTCAAGGCTCTGACACATCACATGGTCAGGTAGCTGCAGAAATAGTCGGTGTAAAGATGGAAAATGTAAAGGTATATTCAGCAGATACTGACTTCACATCTTTTGATATGGGCAGCTATGCTTCGAGGCAGTCATATGTCGGCGGCAATGCTGTAAGAAAAGCTGCAGAAAAAGCAAAAGCACAGCTACTAGAGTTTGCAGCTGAAATGACAGGTCAAGATGTGCGCAACCTTGATACAGCTGACGGATGGGTTATCAGAAGAGAAAATGGCAGAAAGATTGCTACAATAGAAGATGTTGCACACTTCTCTGTATATAATGCTAGAGATAGAAAGTTTATAAATGCAACAGCAAGCTATCAAGCACTTAACTGTCCACCGTCATTTGCAGTCCACTTTGTTGACTTGGAAATTGACAAAGAGACTGGCGAGATAGAAATACTCAAGTTTGTTGCAGCACATGATGTTGGAAAAGCTGTGAACCCTGCAATAGTCGAAGCACAAATAGAAGGTTCTGTAGCTCAAGGCATGGGTTTCTCTCTTACAGAAGATATGATCTATGATAAAAACGGCAGAATGCTCAATCCAAACTTCACAGACTACAAAGTACCGAGAGCTAAGGACATGCCTAAAGTAGAGTCCATAATTGTTGAAGATCCTGAGCCATCAGGCCCGTTTGGTGCAAAAGGCGTTGGTGAAATAGGTATAGCACCTGCTCCTGGAGCAATAGCAAACGCCATATATGAAGCAACGGGTGTTTGGATGAAAGACCTTCCATTCACAAAAGAAAAAGTGCTCAAGGCTGTTGAACAGTATGAAGCAAGAGGTGCTAAAGAACTTCCATTTAAAGAAAAAGAACATGAGGCTGAAAAAAGCGGTAGATAGGTATATATAATCTAATATAAGACTAGCACCGCATGAATATAACATGCAGTGCTAGTCACTAAAAATAGTTTATAATGATGCCTTTTGCCTATTTTTAAAAATAAATCAACCTCGCGGTAATTAGCTAAGGAGGTAAGCTTATGCCAGTTAATAAATATGATGTTCTTGGCAAGAGATTGGATAAAATTGAAGCAAGACAAAAGGCTACCGGAAAACTAAAGTTCACCGGAGACTTAAAATTTCCCGGTATGCTACATTGTAAGATTTTAAGGAGTCCTCATGCTCATGCAATCGTAAAGAGCATAGATACATCAGAGGCTTTTAAAGTAGATGGTGTCGTAGATGTTATCACATATGAGGATGTTCCTAAGATATTGAGTATGCACCAATTTTTACACGTTCCAGAGGTTATGTATTATGACAGCTATTTACTGGAAAAACATGTAAGACATGTTGGAGATAGAGTTGCAGCTGTAGCCGCAACCACCGAAGAAGCTGCAAAAGAAGCACTAAAGAAGATTAAAGTAGAATATGAGATATTGCCTGCAGCAATTACAGCTGAAGATGCTTTGAAACCAGATGCTGCTCAGATACATGAAGAAGCAAAAAGAGGAGACAAACCCGTAGAGTTAAAGGGCAATGTATTGGATACCTGTGATGTAACTATCGGAGATGTAGACAAAGGCTTTGCTGATGCAGATTATGTTATAGAGAGAACTTACAGAACATCCAAGCCAAACAATGGACAATTAGAGAGAACTGCAGTAGTATGTGTGCCAAGAGATGATGGGAGATTGGACGTATACGCTACATCACAGGGTATACACGCTATGCGCATGAATATATCTCATTCACTTGGGATACCTGCAAGTAAACTCAATTGCCACCGCATGTATCTTGGTGGAACTTTTGGAGCACACATTCACACAGGATTTATTGAAAATATATGTGCATTTCTCGCATTGAGGACAGGAAGACCTGTTCGCGGAGAAAAGACAAGAGAAGAGATGTTCCTATCTTGTGGCAGACACCCAATGATAGTTAAAGTAAAAGCAGGATTTACAAAAGATGGTAAACTATTAGCACTGCATTCAGATGTAACTGATGACACAGGTTCCTATGCCTTTAGCGGAAGCTCTAAGATGGCACTTACGGCAGGATTTACGCTATCGATGTATAAATGCCCCAATTTGAGAATAACCGGAAGATCTGTATATACAAACACTCCTCCACTTACAGCAATGCGTGGAGCCGGTAATCCGCAAGCTCACTGGGCTGTTGAAAACATGATGGAGGAAGCAGCTGAAGATTTAGGAATTGATCCTATTGAACTAAGACGCATGAATCTTCTTCAGGTAGGGGATAGATTCTTCGGTCAAGGGCCACAAGTTATAAGTACTATAAGAAGCAGTGGAAATGACCAACTTCTAGAAAAAGGTAAAAAGCTGATCGGCTGGGATGAAAAGCGCAATAACCACATACCATATCCTGACAAGCCATGGATACGCAGAGGAGTTGGAATGGCTCGCGGTTTCCATACATCCGGCTGTGGTTCAGAAAAACCAAATGCGTTTATAATTGACCATAGCTGTGCTACACTAAAAATGAATGAAGATGGGACCGCTCAACTGATGAATGCAGCAGCAGACTTAGGAGCTGGTACATTAAGTGCTCACGCTTCGCTGGTAGCAGAAGTTATCGGACTTAAATATGAAGATGTTATTGTAAATCTTGGCGATTCAGACTCAGCGCCTTTTGATGGTCCCACACACGCAAGCCGTGGTTTATATGGTGCAGGACAGCCGGTTGTAAAAGCTGCTGAAGAAGTAAAACAAATACTGCTTGAGTGGGCAGCTAGGATGTTCCAGTGTGGTCCAGAAGATGTAGAGATTAAAGAAAGCAAAGTATTTAAGCATAACGAACCGGAGAACTATATCCCTGTTGCTGATGTTGTGAGAAAGGGTCATTTCAGTGGTTGGGGAGCTGCTGCTTCAACAGCTTCTGTTAGACCAAAAGCATGTCCGCCACACTTTATTGCGATTTTCGTTGAAGTTGAAGTAAATACTTTAACCGGTCAAGTAAAAGTCGTAAATGCTGTTAGCGGTGTTGATACAGGAACAGTAGTAAATCTAAACAATGTTGAAGGCCAGATGGTTGGCGGATTGCACATGGGAATGGGCTATGCATTAATCGAAGATACAATCTTTGACAGAAAGACTGGAGAGCCCAAGAATGCTAGCTTTGCCGGTTTCCATATACTAACTGTTAAAGATATGCCTGACCCTGATAACATTGATTTAGTTATAGCTGACACATTTGAACCTACCGGTCCTCTTGGAGCAAAGGGTATTGGCGAAGGCGTGACAAACCCTGTAGCACCTGCAGTAGCCAACGCTATTTATAACGCTGTTGGCGTGAGAATTAATGACCTTCCCATGACACAGGAGAAATTGCTTGCAAAGATAAAAGAAGTAGAAGCAAAGATGGATGATCTTGCCATGACACAAAAAAATGTAAAAGAAACAGTACGTGAATAACATTGCATGTATTTGATAAACCTATAAATATATTAGAGTAAAAAACTGGGGCGAAAGGTTAAAACCTATCGCCCCAAAAAAAAGCTAAATTGCAATATATATCACAGACTTGTTTGAAAAACGCAAAACTTATTCACAAGTCCTTTTGCCTTTTTTAACGTGTAGATAGTTCTATGTACTATGTTATACATATTTTAAAAAAAAAGGAGTAATGCCAAATGTTTGATTTGATAGTAAAAAATGTTAACGTAGTTACTGAAAAAGACATTTTTTTTGGGGCAGTAGCTGTTAAGGATGGTAAAATTGCAGCTTTAATTTATGATGGAGATATTCCCGAAGCTAAAGAAACAGTTGATGGTAAAGGCTACTACCTGATACCCGGTGGAGTAGATCCACATGTTCACATTAGGTATCCAGGCGGATCCCATAGAGAAACATTCTTAACAGGTACACAGGCAGCTGCTGCCGGTGGAACAACCACAATTATTGAACATCCTATTTCCACACCACCTCAGTATTCTGTAGAAATCTTAAACAACAGAGTAGAAACGCTAAAAGATCAGGCTATAGTAGATGTAGCATTTCTCGGAGCAGCCGGCGGCGAAAAAATTGAGCACATACAGCCTATTGGAAAAGCAGGAATTGTAGGATACAAGACATTTCTCCACGAAGCTCCAGAGGGCAGAGACAAAGAGTTTGAGGGGCTTACAAGTAAGAATAACTTTGAACTGATGGAAGTTCTGAAGGAAATCAGCAAAACAAATTTACTTGCTGCAGCTCATGGTGAAGATAATGACTTAGTATCAAATTCTATAGCTAAATTGCGCAAAGAGGGAAAAACATATCCAATGGCACATTGTGAGTCACGCCCTGCTATTGTAGAAGTTTTAGCAGTCGAGAGATTGATTACCCTTGCACGTGAAACGGGGGCAAGACTATATCTTGTTCATATATCTACACCTGAAGCAATTCAAATTGCAAAAGAAGCAAGAGAAAAAGGACAAGAGATTTACATTGAAACATGCCCACATTATCTATACCTCACAGATGAAGCCCTTGTAAAATATGGCACATATGCAAAATGTAATCCTGCTCTTAGGGATGAAAAACGTGTTAAAGAAATGTGGAAATACCTTGAGGACGGCACTATTGATACAATAGGTAGTGACCATGCGCCATATACGGTAGAAGAAAAGGAAAGGAAAAAGGAAGATATCTTTGTAGCACCTTCTGGTTTCCCAGGGCTAGAGACGAGACTACCTTTAATGCTCACTGCAGTAAAAGAAGGGCGAATTTCTATGCAGAGGGCAGTACAGCTATTAAGTGTTAACCCTGCCAGGATTTTCGGAATGTATCCACGTAAAGGTAATATCTGCCCAGGCGCTGATGCAGATATGGTATTAGTAGATCCAGATGAACAGTTTACAATTCATGCAGATGATATGTTTACTATGGCAAAAGGTGTTGCAAAGGTATTTGAAGGTCGCAAGGTATACGGAAAGATTAAGAAGACATTCTTAAGAGGACAAATCATATTTGATGAAGGTAAAGTAACCGGAAAACCAGGCTACGGTCAGTGGGTTGGACCGGAAAAGTGCTAAATATATTTGCTGCATAAGGAGGAATAACTTTATGATAAACATAAATGCTGAA
>DUTQ01000269.1 GCA_012841995.1 Thermoanaerobacterales bacterium
AGCGGTCTCCAAAACCGTTGGTTGCGGGTTCAAATCCTGTCTCCCCTGCCATTTTTATATGTAAATGAATTTTTCGCTTTAACGACGATAAGCTCCAAGAATTAAGTCTTTGGAGCTTTGATTTTTTATTAGTATTGTGAAACTATTTTAGCTTAATTTGTGGTAAAATTTTATGATAGGATTAAAGCATGTTTTTTAATTATTAGTGACACCCACTACAATTGTTGCAATTACTACCACTACATGAACAACTAGAGTCACAACCTATAAAATTTAAAGATGTAAAACGTTGTTTTACCTTGCCTTTACATTCTGGACATCGAATATTTTCCCTTTCTTTTATGCTGACAAATTTGCTAAACATAAAACCGCATTCAATGCATTTAAAATCATAGGTCGGCATAGATTTTTTCTCTCCTTAAAATAAAATCTATAAATAAGCAGGGGTATTTCCCCTGCATTTTATTTTAATAAGCTTATGAATTCTTCAATTCTGTCAAATCCTTTTTCTATGTTTTGCATTGATGTAGCGTAAGATATTCTTACAATTTCTTCAGATCCAAATGCAATACCAGGTACTACTGAAACTTTATAATTCTCAAGTAACTGATCTGCAAAACTCGTTGAATCATAAATTTCTTTTCCATTAAGTTTCTTGCCAAAGGTTCCACTGATATTTAAAGCAATATAGAAAGCTCCTTTAGGCACACTACACGATAATGCAGGGATATTTTTAATTCTATTTAGCATATAATTCCTTCGATTTAAAAATGCGTCTACCATTTCTTTTACAGTTTCATCTTTTAAAGGATTTGTTAATGCAACCAAGCTTGCCTTTTGCGCTATTGAATTAGGGTTTGAAGTTGTGTGACTTTGTAAATTGGTCATGGCTTTAACTATATTTTCAGGTCCGGCTATAAAACCAATACGCCATCCTGTCATAGAATAAGATTTGGATACACCATTTATTACAATTGTTCTATCAAACATATCATCATTGATTGAAACTATACTGGTATGTTTTTCACCATCATAAAGCAGTTTTTCATAAATTTCATCTGATATAACGGTTATGTTATTTTTAATAGCTAATTGAGCTATTTCTTCAAGGTCCTCTTTAGGATAGACGCTACCTGTAGGGTTGTTTGGACTATTTATTATAAGGGCCTTTACTTTATCATCAATAAAGGGTTCCAGTATGTCGGCTTTTAATTTGAAGCCTTCCTTTTCATTAGTTGGTACAAAGATTGGTTCGCCACCACAAAGCTTAACTAATTCTGGGTAAGTTACCCAATAAGGACTGGGAATTAGGACCTTATCCCCGGGGTTTAAAAGACAGTAAAGCGCATTAAACAAGCATTGCTTTGCTCCATTAGAAATCATCACTTGATTTGCATCGTAAGAAACTCCTGTGCTTTCAGCTATGTAATCTGCTGCGGCACTTCTTAATTCTGGTATTCCGCCTACTGGAGTATATTTTGTAAAACCTTCATTTAAAGCTTCAACTGCAGCTCTTTTGATATATTCAGGGGTGTCAAAATCAGGTTCACCTGATCCAAAGCCGACAATGTCGTGACCCTCTTTTTTCATTTGTTTAGATTTCGCATTAATTGCCAATGTAGGTGATTGACTTATTCCTAAAGCCTTTTCGGAAAGATTCATCAGCATGACCTCCTCAAATTATAAAAAAATTATTTAGTAGTTTTTGTGAGATTTTAGATGGATACTAATTATTACAAAAAAAATGGGGCTTGCCCCCTTCTTTTATTAACGAGTATTAGCAATTTTTAAAATTCTAGAAAGGACTTTCTCTTGAACCTTATCAATTTTATTAAAATCCATATTTGAAGAATATAGAAATTCTATCTCATCATGAATTTTTTTCGCACTGTTTAAAGCTTTTATAGCATTTTGCATTAAATTTTCGTACATATTGTTATTATAATATAAGTTTTCGTCAAAAATGTCCAGCTTATTTTTATCTATTGTTTTATTAAAATCAATGATTTCATCTTTTTTTGTTTGATTTGTCAACATGTGTGGTTTAACGGATGTAATAAAACCGATTTCTAAATCCTTGATTAAGATATGCTCTATTTTTTGTGGATCCATTGAACAATAGAAAACATCTACATCTAGGCCTTTCAGTATAGCATTATCAAGGATTCTTTTCATTAATGTTGATTTTCCTGTGCCAGGCGATCCCTTTATTATATATCTTTTATCAGTTTCTGCAAAAATCAAATCTAGGTAATCGACAAAACCATCTGGAGTTATAGCGCTTGCAAATGATTTTCTAATTTTAGATCTCTTTGGTTTGCGCTCAACATCGTTAAAAATCTCTTTTAAAATATCATTGGTAATTTGTTCCACTGAACTAAAATCAACAGATGTTTTATAAATTTCTTTTAGATCATCATGCATTATTTTTGCTGCCTTTAGATAATTATATGCTCTAATATAAAAACGACTGTAATTTGTCTGTAAATTTATGATCTGATCCCTATTTTTGTTGATTCCTGGTCTATCCCAGTGATCAGCTAAATTGATGATTTCGTCTATACAGCCTGGAAATTTAGGATCAAGGATATGAGGGGCAGTTCCATCAAATATTGCTATCTTTGCTTCAGTTGCTATTATACCATCAATGGAATTGCTATCGGCGGAGCAATGTAAAAACTCTAGACTTATGCCGCTATCTAACAATTGCTTTGCAATTTTTTTCATTAAAGTTGATTTTCCAACACCTGGCCCTCCTTTTATAATAAAAATCCTAGCTTGTTCAGTCCAAGATATAATTTCGTTAAAAAACGAATAATATCCCAAAGGCGTATTGCCACCTGGAAAATATCTTGTAACACTTCCGATCATTAAAGTCCCCTCCAAAAAAATCATATTATATTATATATTATTTTTTAGGGACCTTATCCGTGAATGTCTATAAATTATATTTCATATAGTGATATTATAGCTTTGTTATCTTTTTTTGAAATCCCAAAGATTACTTGTTTACTTTTTAAGTTTTTATTGAGAAAGTCAATTAGCTTATAAAGTTCATCTGAATAAGTAAATTCCTTCCTCGCTATTAATTCAAGTTTTTCTTTTTTCATTTTACTCATTGCCTTTTTATATTTTTAGATTCCATTTTTTAATGTAATCTATTGTATCATATTTTGTCAAATCAAAATGTATAGGTGTAACAGAGATATAATTGTTGTTAATTGCCCAAACATCTGAACCTATGTCATCTGTATTTTCGATTACTTCTCCGCCTAGCCAGTAATATGTCCTACCTCTTGGATCTATTCTTTTATCAAAACTATTTTTGTATTTTCTAATACCTAAATGAGTAATATATACTCCATTTAAGTTCTCTTTATTTTGTGGAGGAATATTGATATTTAGCAGAGAATTATCGGGGAATTTTTTTATATATATTTGTTGGTAAAGACTCATTGCTAGCTCTGCTGGAATATCAAAATTAATATTTTCATAACCTGTTACAGAAAATGCAATAGCAGGGATACCAGATAAAGCAGCCTCAATTGCAGCTGACACAGTGCCTGAATACATGACATCTGTA
>DUTQ01000270.1 GCA_012841995.1 Thermoanaerobacterales bacterium
GCGAGTGGAACACCACCCTGGGAGTCGCTTTGCCTACGGCCCTGGCATCGACTTTCAACCACAGACCTAAGTTATGCCTTAACTCATTATACATTTATAAATCATAAAAAGCAAGAAAAATCACAACAAAAAAGCCGCCTAAAAAAGCAGCTTATTTTTTTACTTCTTTGTATCAATGAAGGCGCCAAAATTCGCGTCTTTGTTAACTATCCCATATCCCTTCATAGCACTACTTGTTTGCTTAATGTTCTTTATTTTTTTTGAAATCTCTTGTTTAAAACTCATCGCAGCTTTGCGATTTTCATCATCATGCTTTTTTATATTGCACAAAATATCATCAATTTGTTTTCGCAAATCTTCTAATTTCTCACTGTCAAAATACTTTTTGGCTTTCTGGATATCACCAAAAATACCCGATAAGTCCTTATCAATGGCATCAAGCTCATCTATCTTTTGCTGCCGCAGATTTAAGAGTTTTAATATATCAGCGCTTTTTTTATTTTTAACTGACTCTCCAATATCCTTTGTCGTATTTAATATCTCTTCTAATAACAACTTTTTTTTAGTAAGAAGTTTTACAGGTTTTTGTTCTTTATTTTCCCCCATATTGGACTTCAGCCTTTCTCGCCGTTTTAAGGGCCTCAACCCATGTATCTTTTAAATCACAAAGAAACAGCTCTACTTGATCCAATGTCTTTATATCTTTTTTAATATTTGCCTCAATAAGTTGTCTATAGATGAATTCATATATCCCGGAAAGACTTTGAGATATATCGTAATCCATATCAAGACTTTCGTCTAGTTCCATAACTATATCCTGTGCCTTGCTCAAGTTGTAGTGTGCCCCTTCCATATCTTTTTGTTTGATATCTTCTCGACCAAGCCTCACAAATTTGATTGCTCCATCCAACAGCATAATTAAAAGTTGTTGGGGTGAAGCAGACATAACCGAATTGTACTGGTATCTCTGGTAAGCATTTTTTTGAAAAGCATTAATCATAAATAAAGCCCCCTTTTTTCGCGCGAAAAAATAAGCATCTCACTGATTAATCTTTTTTTTATTGACCATACATTCCCATCTGTGATGCAAGCCACATGCTCTGCTGGTTCATGTAACTAATGGCCTTCTCCATCTCGGTAAACTGACGCCAATAATGTTCTTCCTTTCTATAGAGTCTATCTTCCCACTCATATATTCGATCTTCCATGTCCCTTATCTGTTTACCGAGGTAGCTGTTATCAAACTTTTGAAACTCCCCGCCACCGGCTTTGTCAGTAATGTCACTAATTCCGCCTTTTAGGATATCATATACACGGGTTGCCACACCTTGGGAACTAAAGTCATCTCCAGAGACATTAAAAAGCCTCATAACAGATTCCGGGTCTTTGGCTATAGCATTTCGGAGTTTTTCCTCATTTATGTGCAATTTACCTTTCTCTTTCCATTCACCTGTGGTGATGCCTATGGCAGAAAGCGAATTTGTGCTTTTTGGAAGTCCTGCAACTGGGCTATTTACCGCAGAACGAAGATTGTTCACGATCCTATCAAGAAGTGGATCGGATCTCAAAAGCCCGCTCTTTGCCTTTTCCTCCCAGAGCTCTATATCCTTTTCAGACATCTCTTTTCTCTGTTCATCAGTAAGAGGAGGAAATTTCCTGTAGCGCTCTTCAGTAAGCTTTCCATTTATTAAATCAATGGTTTCATTGTAAAGTTCTATATACTTTTTGATGCTTTCAACAGCCGCATCTGGGTCGTTTTCAATTTTAAATGTAGCAGATTGTGTATCACTCATAATCTTCTTTAAGCTAAAACTTATACCGTTGACAATAAAGTTGTTTGTAGCTTTTTCCGCTATCGTACCATTAAAGGTTATTCTGGCATCTTTCCCAGCCTTACTAGTATTATCACCGCTAAATCCTAACACCTCAAAAAAGCTTCCATCTTTATCGACAACATGGATATTTTGTGCTGCACCTGTCTCTTTTGATACCATGACAACTTTATCAGTTAAAGTATCATAATATGCTTTCACACCTGCATCTTCGTCAGTACTTATCTTTTGTAGAATATCGTTTAAGCTATAGCCTTTGTGCTCCCCAGTTTCTCCAAAGTCAAATGCAAACTCTTTGCCGTTTACAGCAAATATCATTTTGTTATCGGCATTTAGCGGGTTATTTGATAAATATTTAATCTGGTCTTTTAAAGGAGCGTTCAGTTTTATAGGCTCGTATTTTGCAATATCACTGTCTGGAAAACCCATTGCAGTTAGAGCATCTCTTCCCTCAAGCGCAATTGAAAACTTCTGATAGTTCTCTTTTGGCTGGAAAACCAGTTTGCTCTCCTCAATCGTAACCTGCACCTTATCAGAACCGAAGGCATTTTGAATTTGGGTCTCTATGTCATTTCTAAATTCTTCTACTGTAAAGCCTTCGCTACCATCATAGGTTGCTTTTGTTAGTGTAATAGTCTTTTTTACTCCGTCTACAGTAACTTCAAGTTTGTTATTTGAATCATCTATTGTTATAGGAACTGATAGTTCTTGCCCTCTCAACGGCTTTGTAATAGACTTTGCACTTTCGAGTCTTGCATATTCAGCCATCTGCTGAACCTCTACTTTATATTCGCCTGGTATTGCGCCTGCACCTGGTAATACAGAAAAATATTTATCAAAGTCTGTGCCATCATCCATTGTACCTATAGCTTTATATTTCAAATAAGAACTTGAAAGTTTCATATCGAAAGTTGAATTATAAAGTGATCGAAGTTTTAAATTGATATCGCGATAATCCTGTTTTTGCCATTCCATAACCTGTTTTTGCTGGTACAGATTGTCTACCCTCATGCGTTCAGCCCTCATAAGGTCATCAACTATCTGATCTATGTCCATGCCTGATGCAAGACCGCCAATTCTCATGGGACCATACATCATATCTTCCTACCCCCCTTCTGTTAAATCCTTTTATCTATAATCAGCCCCGCTTGTTTCCACAAGCTCCCAATAAGATCCAAAAACTTTTCCGGTGGGATTTCCGTTATGACTTCTTCAGTAAATCTATCCACAATCCTTACCATAACCCTCTTAGTTTCATCGTGAATGTCAAACTCAAACCGTGTTTGCTTGAGGTCTTGGGCTATTTCCCTTAAGCCGCTCATTATCTTTTCATAATCTTCTTTGCCTATCACCCGTTCAAAATCTTGCATTATAGCAGTTTCATCGCTACGTTCTCGAAACTCTAAATCTTGCCGGGGAACAGTCCGATTTACACTAGATGCCTCGGCCACATTTCTAAATTCAGATGATAAAGAACCGATTCGCATATTACACACCCCGCATATCATGTGCCCGATGGGGAAATACGCCGGGCTATTTTATCATGCAAGTTTCCCAAAATTAGCCTTTAGAACTTAATTTTTTCAAGTGATGATATTTGAGCTTTTTTACTCATATCCCCTGAAATTACATTTAATGTATTTTAGGTTTATGGTTGTTTATTGAATAATTAATTAATGATTTTTCCGCTCTTTGCGGGTAAAATTAATTTATCTGGCCAGATTCAAATTGTCTATTCACTGCTATTATCGGTAAATACAAATAAATGTTTAGGAAAGTTTTGGCGAATATTTCGTGATTCTTGGCGATTATATGGGCTTATCTCTGTTTTTCGA
>DUTQ01000271.1 GCA_012841995.1 Thermoanaerobacterales bacterium
ATTATAGATATCGTAAATAGCATAATAAACATAAGTGGCAAAAACAGTTCGTTTAAGCGACTTATTATCTCCAGCCCGTTTCTCACAGCTGAAGCTGTAACAATAAGAACGGCGGCAATAAAAACGATTAAAGGTGTTTCAGGCATAAAGATAGTGACGAGAAATTCGCCAAGTTCCCTTACTATAATGGCGTTGGAATAAATAATATAAAATGCATAAGTGAATCCCAGGATTTTTCCTGGCCATCGTCCCATGATCTCTTCAGTGTACTCCACTATATTTTTTCCGGGAAAGCGCATCCCCAAAACTGTAATTACATATACGACAGTTATTCCGAATAATATGGGCAATATCAAAAAACTCAACCAAGCATCTCGACCGGCTGCTTTTATCGATACGGTCGGGGCGAAAAGAATTGCCGTTGGCATAACTGTTGTAATTAATAAAAATATCAATTGGCTGCTTGATATTATCCCTTTTTCAAGTTTTTTCACATTTTGGTCCCCCTAAAACGGTTCTTTCTATTTTAACAGTGTCATGATTCCCTTGGTCATTGGTCTGAAAATGGCATACAGAAGATGAGTAGGGTTAGGTAAATTAATGTTTAGTACGTGAGCAAAGCTCAATACCATTCCGATAATTAAAAGGCCAGAGAAAGCAGTCATCTCTCGCCACATTTTATCTCGAACCAACCGAGGTACTTCTAGGGCAGCCATGAGTGTAAAAATCAATATCAAACCTAAAATGGTCATAATTCCACCTCATTATTGTTCAGGAATTGAAGTATCAGGAACTGGTGTATCGGAAATCAAGCCATTTCTTTGCACATGGGCTTGAACGTCAATTGTAACTTGAGACTGAGAAAAATATTCCGGCCAATCTTTTTTAATTTTTTTCCAAGTCTGTGGATCTGATCGTTCTAAAGCCTGGCCAATTCCGAAAATATCGGTCTTGTATTCTTGAGCTTTTTTTACAGTAGCTCTGACCTCATTGCTGATGGTTTTACTAAAAATATCGTCCAATTTTTGCATCTGTTCAGATGTGGCTATTTTATTCAAGCTCTGGTGTTCTTCCAGCTCACCGAAGGCGAGAATGCTTATCTTAACCTTTAATCGGTTTTTTTCTACTTCGACTTTCAAATTGCTCGATACTTTTTTTGTAAGTTCAACGGAAACCATAGATTCGTCCTGACCCATATTAATTGGGAATATCCCGCCATTGGCTTTTCCTATGGCAATGAGGTAACCTCTCATTTCATCTTCATTCAATAAACCGGCAAGTTTATCTCCTCGAAAAGCAGCCCCTCCCTTAAATGTCATAGTTTTAATAGTTTGTTTACTTCCAAGATCAGGACTTTCATCTACTATCTCAACAAGGCCTACTACCGGGTCAATACCGGGTTCAATCATATTTTCTGTAAACCTTTTTATATCTGTCATCAAAAAACGAGAATTTTCCATCAGGGTAATTTCAGCTATCTTTTCCAATTCTTCGGCATGTGTCGGTTCTAATTCTGGGAAGGTTTTTATTATCTCCTTAATAGATCCTTTGCCCATGAGTAAATAGGTTCTAAGTCTAATTTCCCTATATCTGTTGAAAAAATCCAGAATTTTGTGTAGCCCTTCCCGGGCAACCTCTTCACTGAAAATAACATACCTCATATGGCTGAAAAAAAGGCTTCTGGGTGATCTGAAGGAAACGTCTTTTATAGCATCGTAAATCGTATCCCCCTCTCCCATCATCTGCCAGGTTGCTTTCGCAGTTTCTGCTGTTCCTCCTTTACCTCCCATTCCGGCTGATGTTTGACCACCACCCAATTGACTGGGCTGAAGTATATTTAATATCACTTGGTATTTTGTTTTGCCATTTTTTTTTGTAACATCAATTGCCATACCTCCGACGATGGCCAGATCTCCTATTTCTCTACGACTCCAGCACCCACTTGCAAGGGAAGTTGTTAAACAAAGTATAATAATTAAATAATACTTTTTTATTTGCCTCATAATTTAATCTTCACCCCTTGTTTCTCGCTGCTTGGGTCGTTGGGGTGCTTGGTCGTATCCCATGCGCTTGTAGTTTTTGTAACCGATTAACTTAGGTCTGGTATTCATTGCCCAGATGGGCAAACGAATTATAAAGTCTTTCCAATCCTTTAATGTTAGAGGCATAATAGGTGATATATATGGAACACCGAAAGAACGTAAAGAACAGAGGTGAATAAAGAGCCCCATAAGACCAAGAGTGATTCCAAATAGTCCCAAGGTTCCTGCTAAAAACATGAAAACAAATCTTAATAATCTCAAAACAATAGCTCCGGGATAACTGGGCATTGCAAAGGATGAAATGGCTGTAATGGCTACAACAATGACCATAGACGGAGATACCAAACCTGCCGAAACAGCAGCATCACCGATGACAAGGGCACCTACAATACTCACAGCTTGACCTACTTGGCGGGGTAGCCGCACTCCGGCTTCGCGGAGCAGCTCAAAGGTTACTTCCATAATAAAAGCCTCGAGCATAGCAGGGAAAGGCACTCCTTCCCGGGCTTTTGCAATGGAAAAAAGCAGTGTTGTCGGGATCATGGCTTGATGGAATGTGGTAATTGCAATATAAAGTGAAGGCCCCAGCAAGGCAATGATAACCGCAAAAGATCGCAATAGCCGAATAGCTGTTCCAATGGCGAATCCTGAATAATAGTCCTCACTTGATTGAAGAAAGTGAAAAAATGTGACAGGCATAATTAATACAAAAGGGGTATTATCGACAAAGACGGCTACATGACCCTCAACAAGGTGTGCACTAACTCGGTCAGGACGTTCTGTGGATAATATCTGGGGAAAAGGGGACACCCAGTCATCTTTTATAAACTCTTCAATATTTCCGCTCTCAAGTATCATGTCAGTATCAATGCGTCTGATGCGATCTTTGACCTCTTGCACAACCTTATTGTCAGCAATGCCTTCAATATATACTATTGCCACCTCGGTTTTTGATAGAAGTCCGACTTCTAAATATTCGGATTTTAGTCGGGAACTTCTAATTCGTCTTCGCACAGTAGTGACATTTGTTAGTATATTCTCGATAAAACCATCTCGGGGACCACGCACAGTTGGTTCGGTTTCAGGCTCAGACATTGCCCGCTTTTCACAACCTTTTACTCCCAGCAGGATTGCATTATCACAGCCATCGATAAGTAAGGCCAAATCAGCCGCCAGGACCCCATCGCTGATTTTTGAAACCTGTCGGCTGGTTTTTATTTCTCCGACAGGTATCAACTTGTTTTTAACCATGTCCATGACATTATTGGGCTTCAATTCATTGATCATGCCCTCTATGGTCATTAGTGGTTTTAATACATTTTCATTCACCTGATCAGTTAATAACATTCCGTCGAGTCCAAAGGCCATCATCTTAATCGGTGGATTGGTGCCAAGCTCAAACTCCCGGAACCATATTTCACCACAGCGATCGAAAATTTGCTTAAAAATCTGTTTATTGGCCATTAGATTTTTACTGATTTGCTTATCCTCTACTATTGTTTCAGTTAATTTATTCTCAATAGTTTTTTGTTGCTGTTTAAGCTTATTAAACTTTTTAGTTACCCACTTAAACATAATTCCTCCTTATTAAAACGCCATCAGTATTATTATGCTACAAAAAACTTGTAAATATTTCAGGAATAAACATTAATTCAAGTGAACCCTAAAAGTTTCAGTTAAGTGGAGAAAAATTATTGCCTTATAATGATAAATAATCCCAATGCTCCTGCTAGGGCAATATATCCACTTGCTCCTAATATAAAAGCAGTTCCTATGCTTAATATTGTGGGAAAACCAATGGCAGCTAACGAAGGATATGTTTTATTTAATATAAAACACATGAAAAGACAGCATATGAGTGGTTTTATAATAATATTCCAAGTATTAAACCTATTACAAAAATACTTTTCGAGGGCATCAAGACTTATGAATGTAGACACGAAAGATGCGGTTATGAGGGCGATAGCATATCCGTAAATGCCGAAATTTGGTTTTGAGACCAGCAGGATTATTAAAGCATTTTCTATAAAAAAGCTATAAAAGGAATTTAACAGTGGAGTTTTATTATTACCTGTACCCCTGAGAATTGCCAACAATAAGTTTTCTATATAAAAATAAGGTATTCCAATAGCAAAACAACAAATTATATTTTCTACGTGATTTCCATAAAAAAATAAGTCGGCAATGGGTTTAGAAAGGATAATTAAAAAGCTTGAAAGGCATAAAGAAAAACAATTTGTAAGTATGATACATTTTTGAGCCAGATTAAAGGCCTTGTTGGGATTGTTTTGTGATAAAACAAGAGACATTTTGGGAATTATGTTTGATGAAAGAGATGAGATGAAGATAGCAGGGAAAAACAATAAGGGCATAACCATACCTGATGTTTTCCCGAAAATTGCCATGGCATCTGAAGAGGTAAGTCCGGATATTTGTAAGCATTTCGGTATCAGTAAGGCTTTGCAAGAAAAAGATAGAGAATTAATTATTTGACTTGCAGAAATTGGAATTGAAATAGCAAATATATCCCGGATGTTTTTGCGAAACTGTTTTAAGTTTAAACTATGCACATTATATCCTGATAATTTTTTGTTTGTCACATCTCTTGTAATTCTGACAATGTTTTATGTAAAAACAAACAAAAAATTATCAGGATATAATGTGCATAGTTTAAACTTAAAACAGTTTCGCAAAAACA
>DUTQ01000038.1 GCA_012841995.1 Thermoanaerobacterales bacterium
AACAGTGGCATTATAATATTACCACGGCGATCGCTGACACCTACCATGCGGTTTAATGCACTTATAATACCTGCGGTTACAGTCCGCTGCAGAGATAGCCCTAGGGGATTGCCAATTGCAACAGCCAAATCTCCAACTACTACCTTGTCTGAATCTCCAAGCCTTGCTGCCACTAGGTTTGGTGCATTTATCTTTATTACTGCAAGATCCATTTGCGGGTCAGTATAAAGCCGCTTTGCCTTGTATTTCCTGCCATCAGATAGGAAAACCGTAATACTCTTCGCATTACCCACAACATGGTCATTTGTTACTATATACCCGTTTTTATTGACAATAACTCCAGAGCCGACGGCTTCTGTTTCAATTGGCCTATAAAAGAAATCATAATCTATAAATACCGTAGATATCCCAACAACTGCCGGGGTAACTTCACGAGCTATACTGGGTATGGCGGTTTCTTGAGTTTCGGCAATCTTAGGGGTTTTATCCGGAACTTGAGGTTCAATCTTTTGACGGCCATAAATTATTGAAGTGGTAATAAACGTAGCCGCAAGAGCACCTATAAGTGAACACAACACGGCTACCATGAGAATTTTTTTAAATCCAAAACTGTATCTGTCTTTTTTGTTATTCATAAAAATACACCTGCTTAACCAATTCTTGGCCAAGACGAGGATTAGTTAGTATTTCCCTTCGGGAATATCCCTTTCAGTTATTTTTATGAGCTCATATTCTTTGTCCCCAATACCCAACTCAAATGCTGCGTCGATATGCAGTTGAGCATCTTTCCCAGTCACGGCCTTTAATATATTATCACCTTTTTTTACTCTTTTATCCGCCGCTTTGGATTGAGCAAGGGGCTCGGCTCCATTTATGATATCAATTGATGCCTGATCAACGGCAACACCATCGAAAGATACAAGCACTCCTTGGTCTTGTACTATAGGGGTATCTGCCATTGGCATGCAATCACATTCAGGTTGAACCTCTGTTATAAAGTTTATGTATAAAATTCTGCCTTTCTCAAATGTGGAAACTACTGCTGATGCCGATTCTGCCAGTCCCTTTTGGAAACCATCCTCACTAATGGGGGCAATCAGCGCTTTTGCTTCACATACCCTTGAACACCTGGCACATTTTACACAAATGGATTTATCTATGACAATTTTATTATCAATCATCTTTATAGCGCCATGTGGGCACACATCGACACACTGCAAACAGTGGATACATTTTCCCTCATTCCACTTTAAATGCTCATTTTCCTCAAAGTGAATTTTCCCCCGTTCAGCTTCACCACTGTGGTTTTTACAGCTTATACCGCCCATGCCAAGGTTTTTTATTGCCCCACCATAGCCTGATGCCGAATGGCCCTTACAGTGTGATACAACTATCATGGCCGGAGCATAATAAATAGATGACGCCACACCCACATGTTTTAAAATAGGCCCTGATTTAACCCTGACATGATCTCTGCCAAAAATACCGTCTGCCATAATTACCGGTGCTCCAAGTGAAAGATGATTTAACCCCTCCATATTTGCCACATCTATGTATTCAAGGCCCGGGATCCTAACTGTATCTGTAACAAACGGCAATCCTCCCACTTGTTTTACCCTATCAACTATTTTTTTTATAAAAAACGGCCTTACTATACGGTGTGACCCATATGACCCCAAATGTGTTTTAATTGCCACATAATCCTTTTCTTTTATAAATTCCTTGAAATCTACCATCTCTAAAATCTGCTCAAACTTTGCTACAAAGCTGTATTTGTAATCGAATTTTTCAGCTCGTGCATCTGCATAATATATTTTACTCTTCAACAAAAATACCTCCTTATAGTGAAATTAACAACGGCCTTTTGTAGAACTTTTTACTAATATAATTTCCCATTCATCCCCTATTTTATCCAAAAATTGATCTTGGCCTACTGTCTCCCTTACCTGCGCTACTTAAAGGTGATATGGGTTCTCCAAGAGTATATACATTTCCCGGGAAATATTTCGCCATTATTTTACTTTCTTTTAGCATCATAAGTCGCAATCCTGACTATCAGCCGGCTCTAATGGTCAGCTTGCCCTGGTGCAAAAAAACCTATTAAAGGTATCTTAAAGCCTTTGTAACTTATTTCAAAAAAGACATTTTGCCAAATATCAACAAAGGGAAATTTAAAAAAGCACAGCATGCCCTTTTTTAAATTTCCCTTGAATAAAGCAAAACTCGTCATATAAAATTTTAACTGACTACTAGATAAACATGCTTTTTATTGTTCAAGCTCCCCGGTGTATGCATTTATATAATAGATGTCACCGCTTTTTAGCTGGACTTTCCACACTGGAGTAGCCTCCCACCTTTTTGCATCATAAAACCGCGAGTAAAAGCCTTGCTTAAGATCTGTTATAACCGTCGAATCATGTTCCTTTAACTCTTCAGAAACACGCAAAACAGCTATCAAAGGTGATATAACAGCTCTCTGTTTACCCTTGTAGCCATAGGCCTTAAGCCAACACTGGTAATAGCTTTTTACGCCTAATGGAGTTGTTAAAATGTCGATATAACTGTTCGCTATAAAAAAGCCATCATAGTTTCGAACATATTGCACTAAGTATCCGTTGCTTTTCTCGTCATACACGATACTGTTTATCTCTGCATCCTTTGGTATACCGCCATGGCTTTGCATGAAGTCCTGAGCCATTTTAATTGCTTGATTTTTAGTTATTTGTTCATCTGACTTTTTGTTTTGTTTATCAAAAAATGTTATTATGCCATTTTCCATTATTATAAGCTGTTTATTGTCATAATTATAGTTTTTGCCATTATCAAGCAGCTCTACTTTTGGCGATGCGTTTTGCCCAAAAAAATCATCAATTACCTTTTCTTCGTCGACTTCTTTATATCCAACCTCTAAAAAAGGCTGTAGTTGCCATTTTTCCGGGATTTCTGCCTGTATTTCAATTCCTTTTTCATCAAGCAATGATTGAATTTCCTGCTGCTGTGATAAAGTCAATTCATAATCTTCAACAGGCCGCTCTCGCGCCCATATGTTTAAAACCAAAAACACATTTAATACAATAAAAGCGATTATTAGTATTGAAAGTGCCCTCTTGAAGTCCATACTACCACTCCATATATGCCTGTATAAAGACTTTCTTGTTAGAGCTTTCTATAATCCAAACAGGAATTATTAAGTCATCCCTTACTGTGTAAGCTTGATAGATGTTGTCGACCTTTTCAATTTTCTGCGATAATACAGCCATGTCTAAAGCCTTAATTGGGGATATGATCTGATCCTGCCTATGCTGTTTGGGTCTATCAATATTAGGGACTTTTCTATAAAAGTTTCTAACTTGGGTTCCTTCTACTGTGATTGTTATATAATCTTTTTCCATTACTAGGGGATAGCCATCAATTCTCATTTGAAAGCTAAAAGAGTATCCATAGCTTCCAGATTCATATTCAACTACCTCAAAAAAAAGAAAGATACAAAA
>DUTQ01000272.1 GCA_012841995.1 Thermoanaerobacterales bacterium
AGAACTGTCTCATACTTTATTATTGCTTCCCATTTGACACGAACATTTGTTCGGGTATATAATTGTATTGGCAATTTATTACGGAGATTCGCTTTGCCTTTGATTGCCTTCGCCATTATTATTTTTTATCAGCCGGAGGTGGTTTTTTGTCTATTTTGGAGGATGTTCTCAACAAGGGGCTTGCGGCTATGGTGCCCATTTATGAAAATGGTAATGTTACAAGGCTTGTGGTTTCTAATGGTTCGGACATGATTGATCAAAGGACGTGTAGAACGGTTTTGAAAAATATTGCCTATATCTACGGTACGGATCTTGCCTCTGTTCGACGCTGTTATGGACTTGCCATTAATAAGAAAAACTCTGTTCCTTTGCCCCTTGCGGTCAATTTGGTGCTTATTCCTGTTAAGATGCGGAAAAATCCATTGGGGAAAAGTGACGGGACGCTTGGATATGTTAATTTCAAAGAGATAGATAAAGTGAAATATACCGACGATAAAGGCTGTGATGTTTTGCTTAAAAGTGGCAGTATGATTCACGTCCTTGTAAGTAGTGTGACTATGAAAGATTACATGAAAAATGCTCAGATTGTGGAAAATGTTTATGTGGATAGGCATTTTAAAGTTTCAACAAGAAATTCGTCCGCATTGCAGGTGAAAGAAGAGTGTAACAGTCATGTAAACAAAACCGGATATGTATGTGATGAGGCCTATTTTAGGCGCTATTTGCTAGAGCTTCTTCGGGAAATATTAAAGTTGCAAAAAGGTCAAGCACAATAATGTTAAAAAAAGCCTTTAACTTTGCAATTTGTGCAATTGTTGAAGGCTTTTTTTAATATTTTGTAACATATCGTTATATGCTTTATGATAGAATATTGTTGATGCTTGGTCTGTATAAATTTTTCTCGGAGGGAATTTTATGAAAAACATTTGTTTTAAGATGCCTGCAATTATATTGTTGTTTTGTATGAGTTTATGTATTCTCCCAAGCGCCCCACTTGCTGCAAATGCAACGAAAAAGCCATTTGTTACGGTGTTGAACTATCATCATCTCATCCCAGGGGCTATCCCAAAGAATACTACTTCAAAGGCAACTATACCTATAGCGGAATTTGAAGCACAGATGAAATACCTTTATGAAAACGGGTATTACACGGCTTCCCTTAAAGAGCTTGAGGATTTTTTGTATAAAAAGAAGAAGCTGCCTGAAAAAACTGTAGTAATCACTTTTGATGATGGGTATGAGTCAAGCTATGTCTATGCTTTTCCAATATTAAAGAAGTATAATCATAAGGCTGTATTATTTACCGTGACAAGTACTATTGTAAACGAGGAAAAGCCATTCTCTCCGACCAGGCTATCGATTTTGTCATTTGCCCAGATGAAGGAAATGAGAGACTCCGGTCTTATAGAGTTTGGTTCACATACCTTTGATGCACATAAATACATTGGAAAAAAGCCCAAGCTTTTAACATTGAACAAACAGGGGATTATGCAGGATTTAAACATGGAAAAACAGGTGTTTTTGAAAAATGGTTTTCCTGCACCTACCGCAATTGCATATCCCTTTGGTAGAAGCAATAAAAATGTTTTAAATGCAGCAAAGGCTTGTGGCCACAAGATGGGCTTTACGATAAGTCAGGGTTATGTGTATCAAAACTCTGATCCCATGCTTTTAAATAGAATGATTGTAAAACCGGGGACTTGGACCGGCGAGTTTAGTCAATTGTTGAGAAATAATTCCCCTGCCTTGCCTAAGGGGTTTGAGCAAAAAATTTTACTTTCAATAGACTCAAATGTTGCTTACATAAAAGGGAATCCAGTTTTGCTTGATGCAGCCCCTTATGTTTATAATGGGAGGGCCATGGTTCCGTTGAGATTTGTGGCAGAATGCCTTGGGGCAAAAGTCAGTTGGCAGCAAAGCACAAAAAAAGTTGTGGTAAATACACCTGAAAAATCGGTTGAGCTTCCGATCTCCCCTAATCCGGAAACAAGCCATGCAATTGTAAACGGGAAAAAAATACCACTTGATGCATCTGCGTCAATAATCTCTGGAAGAGTTATGGTCCCGGTAAGGTTCATTTCTGAAACTCTGGGGTTTGCCATAGATTGGCATACGAATGAAAGGTTGATTGAAATAAATTCACACCTTAAAGTGCCTCCGCATAATATATGATTAGATAATATTAAAGGAGGTATTTCTTAATGACTGATATTGCGAAACCCGGAGCTGGCATTAGTGCGTTTTGGTGGATATTTCTATTACTGCCTTTGATGATAATTATCACAAATAATGGGAG
>DUTQ01000273.1 GCA_012841995.1 Thermoanaerobacterales bacterium
AGGCAGCTGCCAAGGCTAGGCAGCTGCCCCAGTAACAAGTGTATATTATTTTCAATTTAAAGCCCCTGTCACTTCTTTTTTTTACCTATCCTCACAATTTTTATCTGATTTATCATTTTCCAATGAACTTATATTATTTTCAGTATCTATTTCTGATACTTTTTGCTTTTTTTTGTTTAAATTACCCAAGAAATTTGTAAACTCTGATCCCATAAAACGCTTTATTTTAGCCGACAGTTCCTTACTGCCTCCTGTACTTATCAACATAAAAGCTGCAACGCCAACTATGGCAATCACAATAAGCCACACAAGTGAGCCCCATGACTTCTTACCTTCCCCTGGTACTTCTGTAGTCTTACCACCCAAAGGTGTCGGCTCTTTTGCATAGTCAGCACCATATAGGGTAGTCGCTATAACATCTGCCAGTATATCTGCGCCAGTTTCAGCCTTATCCCGGAAATTTTTATATGTCCCGGCTTCAATTAATATTGTGCGTGGGTAAATATCTTGATTATAACCGCCTTTACCATAAAAAATGCCTTTCACAAGCCCAGGATGTTTTTTATCAGCTATGGCTTTTAGCTGTAACGCAAAATTGTTTACCGTCTTTATTTGAGGATTCTGCCTACCTACTACCATCTGAACTTGTGCAAGTTCCCGGCCATTAACTTCGCTTAAATATTCTTCTGCCTCAACCCCATCTCGGTGTATATCTATCAACGCATCAGGCCCTTTTTTCAAAAGTTCTACTGCTGTCCTACGTGATCTTTGATAGGCTGCTGAATCATGTGGGTCATGAGGAGTCTTTGATTGAATTACTGTAATGCCCTTTCTTTCAAGAGCACTTTTTAAGGTTTCTCCCACCTTAAAAATTCCTCCATTATAAGGTATACTCGATTTTCCATCAGTCGGAATATATGACTCATCACTATGTGTATGGTAAATTGCTATAACCTTTTCTTTCTTCAATTCTGATGTTTTTAAAGTATTATAATCATCAATAGTTTGTTTAGCCATTGCAGCCGCTTCAGCAAAGGCTAATGTCTCCTGTACATCAACTCTTTCTACAAATCGCGCAAAACATTTGTCACCTTCGATCTTAGTTACTTCATATAAATCGTTTTTATCATTTAAATACCTGTCTCCTATATTTATAACTCTAGCAGTTGCAAAAATCTTTTTATCAGTACTTTCTTCATACACGGTGAAATATCCATCTTTTCTTTCTTCCTCTGCTTTCCCTTGAGCCATCATAAGTGTTAAAAAAACACCAATCAAGACTAAAATGGAAACTATTTTAAAGGAGCGTTTATTCATCTCTCTCACCCTCTTTTTTAACCCAATCATTATCTCTGGATGTTTTTTCAATTTTTACTTTTGAAGTCCCACCCTGAAGTTTTTCTCTTGCTTCACCGGTTATTTCACACAACCCTACAGCAATAACCGCAGAAATAACTACCGCATCAAGAACACCTGCCCCACCTATAACGGTTCCAATCGGACGATTTACTATACCTATTGCATTTATAACATCATTTATAACAATACCCAGTATTCCAGAAACAAAAGCACCCCGTCGTGAACGTCCAAAGATGTATGATACAATACCGGCTACAATAGAAAACGCAATAATAGGATCAACAAACATGGAGTCAGGCTCTGCTGGTAAAATCCTCCCCATGATATAAATTATAATTCCTGTAATCACAGATGCAGTTATTGCCCTAACTTTTTCTTCGCTTGTTTCAGAAGTTACAATAATATACAATGCAATGACAATAGGTATAAGCCCTCCACCAACATTTATTGCAAGGCCCATACCTATAGGTATATTGGGTAAAAAGCTCCCTACAATCATGGCTCCAATAAAAACAATAGCTAGTTTATCTGACATTTTCATTCTGTCTAAAATTCTTTGCAAAAGTCCAAAGTAAATAAGCACTGCTAAAACAAGTAATAATATCAAACCAATTGGCACACTCAAACACCTCACATTTTTGAAAGAAAATTCTTTTTTTTATGTTGCCCTGCAAATTTTTAAATTATACTAATATCATGGATTTTCAAGCTTCCTAAACTAGAATAGACCTTAAAATACGTTTATTATTTGTAGCCGTATTTTAAGGTCTATTCATATAAAATGATATTGATTCCGATGTAGAAACTCTTGCGAGGTGATTACATTGGATTAATATATATTCAAATCAATTGGATAAATGCAGCCAAGCTTCCTGTCTTTTTGTCATCAGCTCGATGGGAAAAAAACAAGTCATTTCTACAGGATGTACAAAATTCGCATATAGAAATGTTTGATTTGTCTATTCCGGCGTTTTCTAACTGTAATCTATTTGCTAAAACCAAATCTAACATCCAGTGGTTATCACTTTTTTTCTCTACAAGCTTTTCCCAGTAATTAAAAGTCTTTCTAAACTCATAAACAACTGGCTCATCAACTTCATAGCAACATTTGTTTATACATGGCCCAATGCCAACGAGTATATCCTTTGGATTGGATCCAAAGACATCAGCCATTTTGTTTAACGTCTTTTGTCCAATCATCTTTACAGTTCCACGCCATCCAGCATGTGCCAGGCCTATCGCAGGTGTGATTGTATCTAAAAAAAACAGCGGAACGCAATCAGCGTAATATGTTACGAGTGCAACATTCTTTTCATTTGTTATAAGGGCATCTTTTGCAACAATGTCAGACTGTTTTGTAATTCCCTTTCCTCGATCGCTCTTTTTTACAAGATAAACATCGTTTTCATGAACCTGGTCTGAACTTACAAGATCACTAAGTTTAATCTCAAGAGCATCGCATATGGCCCTGTAATTTTGCATAACAGTTGCTTTATCATCATCTTTTTTAAGACCTAAATTTAATGTATCATAAGGTGCTTTACTAAAACCACCAATTCGAGTTGAAAACCCGTGTTTTACCAAGCCTGACTCTTCAAAACTTGAAATTGTGAGATACTTTACTTTCGATTTTTGCTTTAATATATAACCCATTTTTTTCACACCTTGTCGTTTCATTTCATAGTGCATATTTTACACGTATTGCAAATTTCTTTAGTGCATCTTCTGGTATGCTGGCCTTTTTTGGCTCTTTCGTACTCTGTTAAAAAAAACTTTTTATCAAGCCCGATATTTAAATGATTCCATGGTAAATCTTGACTTTTTTCAAATTGCCTATGAGCAAAAAAATCAATACCCTTACCATCTATTTCTGCCTTTTTAAAAGCAGAACTACTTGACCCTTTTTTATATACATCATATAACAACATACCAGTCCGACGGTCACCCCTTGCCAGTGCTGCCTGAATTTCTGAAAGCCTAGGGCTTTCGAATATCACCCTAATTCCAGCAGGCTTTAATCTGCTCTTAATCTTTTTGATTTTATCGTTTAATGTTTTAACATCTTCCATCCCAAGCCATTGAAAAGGAGTAAAAGGTTTTGGAATAAACGGATTTATACTTATGCTCAATTTACCACTTTTATTGCCTTTGCATTTCATAAACTCTTTAACCCTAATTAAAAAATCTATCATCTCATCTATATCTCTATCCTCTTCTGTAGGCAGCCCAATAATAAAATAAAGTTTTATATTGTTTATGCCAAAATACTGTGAAAGCAAGATAGAATCAAAGATATGCTGTTCAGTAATACCTTTATTTATAATATCTCTTATGCGCTGTGAAGCAGCATCAGGTGCTATAGTCAATGTCCTGTGACCACTCATTGCAAGGCCTTGAACAAGTGTCTCTGTAAGTGAATCTGCTCTTAAAGATGATACTGAAAACTGTATATCATTATCAATAAAGTATTGAGTCAATTGGTCTATGTATGGATAATCAGAAATAGCTGCACCAACAAGGCCCAGCTTTTTATTGAACCTTTTACCGTGTTCTGCCCTTTCAATTATTTTTTCAAGAGATCTTACTCTAGGAACTCGATAACAGTAGCCAGCCATACAAAACCTGCAATTCCTACCACATCCCCTAGAAACCTCTAACAAAAACATATTCCCAAATTCCGTTTTTGGTGTTAAAACAACTGTTTCAGTTTTTACCTCATCGAGATCTCTCACCCATCTCTTATTTATTGGATAAATTGCAGAAGTTTCAACCTTAATATCTTTCTTCGGCGTATCTTCATAATATATTTTGTATAGACTCGGAACATATACTCCTTGGATTTTAGAGAGTCCCTCAAGGATTTCTTTTTTAGGCAAGTCTTTTAAGTCATTATACGTTTCAATAATTTCTTCTATAACCTCTTCACCCTCACCAATTACAAAAAAATCAATGAAGGGTGAAAGGGGTTCAGGATTAAAAGTTACAGCAGGCCCGCCTGCCATAACTATGGGTTTTTCCCTGTCTTTTGCTAGTAACGGTATATTAGACTTATCAAGCATTCCGAGGACATTTATATAATCCATTTCAAAAGAAACTGAAAATCCAACAATGTCATAAACCTGAATGGGCTGTGATGCTTCAATAGTTGCAGCTGAAATATCATTTTTCCCATATGAAAAAAACGCTCTATGGCATAAGCTATCACATCTTGAATTTATTTTTTCATAAATAGATTGAAATCCAAGATTTGACATACCAAGCATGTATGAATTCGGATAAACAAGTGCAATATTAATAGGAACTGATTTAAAATTTTTAACTGAAACTAAGTTTGTTTCTTCAGATATTAAATCTTGTATTCTTTTGTATTCATCCCAGGGCATTAAATCCCTCCTATGTAATCATAACTTGCTCTTTTTGAGTTTCTTTATCTCCTCTATATATGAATCTATATCCTTAAATTCCCTATACACCGATGCAAATCTAACATAAGCAACTTCATCAATTTCCTTTAATTTTCTCATTACAAGCTCTCCAATTTTTTCGCTTGGCACTTCCTGTTCCATAGAATTTTTAAGTTCTCTTTCTATATCGTTTGCGATTTTTTGTAAATTATCTATTGAAACAGGCCGTTTTTCGCAAGCCTTTATGAGCCCATTGATAATTTTATGTGGATCAAAAACCTCCCGGTCCCCATTTCTTTTTATAACCATTAACGGAAGTTCATCAACTCTCTCATATGTAGTAAATCTTTTTTTACACGATGGACATTCTCTCCGTCTCCTTATAATACTGCCTTCTTCAATAGGTCTTGAATCCATCACTTTACTGTCAACATAACTACAATAAGGACACTTCATGTTTCTCACCTCTCCTTATATTATAATGTATTTTCAGCAAATTAAAAAGAAAAAACTACCCAATTCTTGGGTTTATAAACTCTTGTAGCTCTACTAAAATAACGTCTGATCCAATTTTTTTTATTTGTTCCCATGGTATTACAAATTCACCTGCCTTGTTAAAAAAGCTAAAAATCCTAATAGGTCCAGGAACAATTATTGCTTTCACTCTTCCTTCTTCCAAATCAATATCTAAATCGCCTAAAAAGCCTAATCGTTTCCCATCAGTTATATTTATTATCTCCCTTTGCCTCAAATCTGAAGCTTTTATCAATTGGGCACCTCCATTACTTTTCCTTTTTTATACTATCTATATTCGATTGAAACTAAAAATGTGTAAAAAAAAACACCGAAATTAATTTTTGAGACTTTTTTTTAATTCGGTGTTTTTCTTTTGTATATTTAATTATTATTTTTTAAAAATTACATGGGTTAATATTGTTTTACCAGTTGAGTGTATGCTTGTAAATTTCCAGTATTATATGCAACTATGCTTTTTGGTGACATATAAAAACTACCTATAACTATCACAAGCATAATAAAAATTATGAATTTATATACTTGACTAAACTTTATTTTCAAAAAACATCACCTCTTTATAACAAATGAATTCATATATGTTTTCTTAGATGTTTCAATGCTGATTTTTCAAGTCTTGAGACTTGTGCCTGTGATATACCAATATCTTGAGCTACTTCCATTTGAGTTTTACCTTCAAAAAATCTGAGGGTTAAGATTCTTTTTTCCCTGCTGTTTAACTTTTGCATAGCTTCTTTTATTGAAATGCCCTGTAACCAATTTTCATCTTGATTCTTTTCATCACTTATCTGATCCATTACAAATATCGGATCTCCACCATCATGATATATTGGTTCAAAAAGAGAAATCGGTTCCTGTATGGCATCTAATGCAAAAACTATTTGTTCTTTGGGAATCTTCATCTCTTTAGCTATCTCATCTATAGAAGGTTCCTTTGAATTTTTGTTTACAAGGCTATCTCTAACTTGAAGCGCCTTGTATGCTATATCTCTGAGAGATCTACTAACTCTTATAGGGTTGTTATCTCTTAAGTATCTTCTTATTTCACCTACAATCATAGGAACTGCGTAAGTTGAGAATTTAACATTCTGAGACAAATCGAAATTATCTATAGCTTTCATTAATCCAATACATCCTACTTGAAAAAGATCATCTACATGTTCGCCTCGGTTATTGAACCTTTGTATAACGCTCAAAACTAGTCTTAGATTGCCATTTATAAGCTTTTCTCGGGCACTTTTATCGCCTTTTTGGATCTGTAGAAATAACTCCCTCATTTTAGTATTGGAAAGTACTGGGAGCTTTGATGTATTTACTCCACAGATTTCAACTTTATTGGCTATCATTAACCTCCCCCTTGTCTTTCCATGATTTCATTTTAAGTTTTCCACCTGGGGGAAGTTTTTATACATATTTTAAACAAAGTTACATCATACGGACCATTTCCTTTTTTAATCTTTTAATTATTTTCTTTTCCAAACGAGATATGTATGATTGGGATATACCTAATAAATCAGCAACCTCCTTTTGTGTCTTTTCATCACCGCCATTTAAACCAAAACGCAATTTGATAATACATCGTTCGCGTTTAGAAAGACGCTCGATTGCAGCTTCAAGTAATTCCTTATCAACCTCTTCCTCTATACATTTATATATCATATCATTATCAGTTCCCATAATATCGGAAAGTAATAACTCGTTTCCGTCCCAATCTATATTTAATGGCTCATCAAAAGAAACTTCAACTCTGGTTTTTAAATTTCTCCTGAGATACATCAAAATCTCGTTTTCTATACATTTTGAAGCATAAGTTGCAAGCTTGATTTTTTTATCCGTATCAAAAGTATTGATAGCTTTAATAAGACCTATTGTCCCTATAGAAATAAGGTCTTCAAGACATATTCCAGTGTTTTCAAACTTTTTTGCTATATACACCACTAATCGAAGATTGCGTTCAATTAATATGCTTTTTACACCTGAATCACCCATGCCCAGTTTATTCAGCAAAAAGACCTCTTCATCTCCAGTCAATGGAGGAGGTAATGCCTCACTTCCACCAATATAATAAATTAAATCCCGTTTAATAAACCCAAAGCGTTTTAAAATTTTAATAATAGCAAATTTAATTTTTATTTTAATGCCTTTATTCATACCATACCCTCCGTATACAATTTTATTTTTCATCTTCTTTATTCATCAAGTAAATCAGGATTAAGTAAGGCACGGTATGTGCCATCTGGTGATAGTGCCCTTTCGTATATACCGATTATGACATTTTGTGTCTCTAAAATCTTGTTATCAAAAACTATTTTAACCATATCTGGCTTAAAACCTATCATTAGGCCTCTAGTCTTTCCAATACTTTCAAATGGAATAACTCTAAAACGCGTAGCCCACTCTGAAGAAGGTAATACTTCCCCAATTTTTTGTAGACACTCTTCTGGTTTTAATTTGAGACAGCTTTTGAGTTTCTCGCCAAAAATTCCTTCAATTGCATCTAATTCCACGATTATTACAGGATAATTTGAAATAGGATCACAAAGGTCATTACCCGTATCTATAAATGCTTTTATTTCCTTGGTGTTATTATTAAAACATATAGTCAATGGAACAAGTAAGGAATCCCTTGAAAGTATTTTATATATTAGAGGCCAAAAAAACTTTAGGAATAAAAACAATATAACTGAAGAAACAAGTAATATCCACCATGGCAGTGAAATATCATTTAATAAAGATATATCATTATAAAATGTCTCATGCTGCCTAAAAAAATAAAAAAATCCAAATACGCCGCCACCTACCATAAAGGAAACTATGTAAAAAAACACCGTTGTTTTTATGAAACTCGTAAATGTTTTTGGTTTGAAACTTATAATTATCATAATTAATGATATAGCAAATTTTACAGGGAGAGATTCAAGTACCATTAACTTTTCAGAAAACATCGACAGCAGAAAAATACAGCCAAATGCAGCTCCAAATAGTAATCTCAAATAGTTTTTCTCTAATTTTAAAATAATGGCTACAAAGTATAAAATCAAAAAATTCATTATTAAGTTAACTATCACCACAACGTCAAAATAAACAATCATAAGTATCCCTCATATTCGGGCAACCACTATAAAAAATTTATATTCACATAGCTTGTCTTTTATGATATATTTTAACATCTTGACAATTAAAAAAATGTCAATTAGTGATTTTAGACATAAAAAAAAAGCGCTAATTTGCGCTCTTTATTTTCTTCTGCTTCTTCTTAAAAATGCTGGTATATCAAGGTCTTCTTCATCAAAAAGACCTACTTCTAACTCCTCTATACTCGCAGATTTTTTCTTTTCAAACTGCTCAAATCCTGTCGCAATAACGGTAATATGTATCTCATCTTGAAGGCTTTCGTCGATAACCGCTCCGAAAATGATATTTGCTTCAGCATCAGCTGCAGTAGATATCAACTCAGCAGCTTCATTAACCTCTAACAACCCTAAATTAGAGCCTCCTGTTATATTTAAAAGAACACCCTTTGCGCCTTCTATAGATGTTTCAAGAAGTGGGCTTGAAATCGCCTGTTTCGCCGCTTCGACGGCTCTGTTCTCCCCATTACCTTTTCCTATACCCATATGTGCAAGACCCGTTTCCATCATTATAGTCCTTACATCTGCAAAATCTAAATTTATCAACCCGGGCACTGCAATGAGATCTGAAATTCCTTGGACTCCCTGTCTTAAAATATCGTCAGCCATCTTGAAGGCATCAACCATTGAAGTTTTCTTTTCGGCAATAGAGAGTAATCTGTCATTGGGAATTGTAATTAAAGTATCAACATTGTTCTTAATATTTGTAATCCCGCTTTCTGCATTAGACATGCGTTTTTTTCCTTCGAAAGTAAAAGGTTTTGTAACAACACCTACAGTTAATATTCCAAGGCCTTTGGATACTTCTGCAACAATAGGGGCTGCACCGGTTCCTGTGCCTCCACCCATTCCTGCCGTTATAAAAAGCATATCTGCACCTTTTATGGCGTCCTCGATTTCTCCCTTGCTTTCCTCTGCAGCTTTTTTTCCAATTTCTGGGTCAGCCCCTGCGCCTAACCCCTTAGTTAATTTCTCACCTATCTGTATTTTCTTTTCAGCCTTAGAAAGGTAAAGGGCTTGCGCATCTGTATTAACAGAAATGAACTCAACCCCTTGTAATCCTGAATCGACCATGCGATTTACAGCATTATTTCCGCCTCCGCCTATTCCTATAACTTTAATATTAGCGTACTTTTCAACATCTACATCAAATTCGAGCACATTATTACCTCCCAACAATACTAAAAGTACTCCCTTATAATTCTTTTTGCCCTTTCAAAAAAACTAATAGCAGCCCTTTCTTTCGCGTTGTTTTCATTTAATCCTATTTTATTTCTAACACTATAATACAAAAGTCCTAATGCAACAGTAAAACTCTGTTCTTTATCAAAAGAATCTGTTATTCCTAACCTCACAGGCAAGTTAAACATCTGTCTTGCCATACTCAAAGCCCCATCAATATGTATTAACCCTCCACCTGACAACACAATTCCAGCTGGTGGTAATGGATCTAATTGAAAATCATTTATTGTCTTTAAAACAAAAGATAGTATCTCTTGAATACGCGGTTGCACAATGGCCGCAAGATCCTTCTGCGTTATTTTTCTTATATTTGTTTCGCCCATGCTCTGTATTTCTATCTCTATTTTATCTGATGCAATAGACCTATTTGCACATGCATAACTGCACTTAATCTCTTCAGCTCTAGCATATGGCAGTCGAAGCCCTATGGCTATATCATTTGTTATAAACTCACCGCCAACAGGTATCAATTCATAATGCGATATACATCCATCTTCAAAAACTGATACCTCTGTTGTCCCGAAATGGATATGGGGGTTATTTTA
>DUTQ01000274.1 GCA_012841995.1 Thermoanaerobacterales bacterium
CAAAAAAAGTTGTTGGTGCATTTCTGGCTCTAGACAGACAACTTGCATATGCAAGACATTTTCCTTCAATAAACTGGCTGTTATCTTATAGCGGATATGTAGATATGCTTGGAGAATGGTATAAGCAAAACGTATCTCCGGAAATGCTTGAATTAAGGGCTAATATGCTAAAACTTTTGCAGAAGGAAAATCAGCTTATGGATATAGTAAAGCTAGTTGGAGAAGATGTACTGCCTGACGACCAAAGGATAATTCTGGAGATAGCAAAAATAGTTAAAGTCGGCTACCTACAGCAGAATGCCTATCACAAGCAGGACACATATATGCCGCTAAAAAGGCAATACAGCATGTTAAAAACTATTGAGAAATTATATGAAAGGGCAAATAACTGTATAAAAAAAGGTGTCCCCATATCTAAAGTTAAGAATGAAAAGATGTTTTCTGATATTGTCATGATGAAATACAATGATTTTGACCAAAATCCCCAGCTTTTTAAAGAAATGTGGGACAAAATTGATAAATTTTACAATGAGCTAGAGACCATGTATGAAGAAGGTGCCACACATGAAAGTTAGATACCTTAAATTGGAAAGAGCAGAAGGCCCTCTTGTAGTAATGAATGATGTAAAGGACATTGTATATGATGAGATTGTAGAAATTGAGATTCCAGGTCATGGCAAAAGGATGGGCAAGGTCATACAAGTTGACAGGTCTCGAGCAATTATTCAAGTTTTTGAAGGCACATCGGGAATTTCCCTACAAAACACAAGCATAAGCTTTTCTGGGAAACCCATGGAAATACCTGTTTCAAAAGATATTCTGGGAAGGGTATTTGATGGCGCTGCAAGGCCAATAGATGGAGCAGGGGAAATATATTCTGATGTCTTGTACAATATAAACGGAAGGCCCATGAATCCCGTAGCAAGACTATATCCCAAGAATTATATCCAAACGGGGATTTCAACTATTGATGGTCTTGCCACACTTATTAGAGGACAGAAATTACCCATATTTTCCGGTGACGGCCTTCCACACAACAAATTAGCAGCTCAAATTGTGACACAAGCCAAGATATCTGAAGAAAATGCCGATAATTTTGTGGTGGTTTTTGCAGCAATGGGCATAAAACACGATGAAGCGGTATATTTTTCCCAAGTGTTTGAAGAAGCGGGTGTCATGCAAAGGGTTGTTATGTTTGTAAATCTTGCAAATGATCCGGTAGTTGAAAGGATTATAACACCCAGATGCGCCCTTTCAGCCGCAGAGTATTTGGCATTTGAATGTCATATGCATGTACTGGTAATAATGAGTGACATGACCGCTTACTGTGATGCTTTAAGAGAAATATCATCAGCAAGAGATGAGGTACCGTCTAGAAAGGGATACCCGGGATATATGTATTCAGACCTTGCAAGTCTATACGAGAGGGCAGGCATGTTGAAGGATGCCTCTGGGAGCATAACACAAATACCTATACTTACAATGCCAAATGACGACATAACACACCCTGTTCCCGACCTAACTGGCTATATAACCGAAGGTCAGATTGTGCTTGAGAGACAACTTTATCAAATGGGAATTTACCCTCCCATAAATATACTACCTTCACTTTCTCGACTTATGAAAGACGGGATAGGTGAAGGATATACAAGAGAAGATCATCAAGATGTAGCAAATCAGGTATTTTCATCATATTCCAGAGTGCAGGAAATCAGGGCTCTTGCACAGGTTATAGGTGAAGAAGAGCTATCAGATACCGACAAAAGTTATATGGAGTTTGGATTACAATTTGAGCACATGTTTGTAAATCAGGATTTTTATGAAAACCGCGACATAGATAAAACCCTTGATATGATGTGGCAGTTGCTTTCGATTTTACCACAAGAGGAGCTCACCAGAATCGATCCAAGTCTTGTAAAAAAGCATATGGGGAAGTGATGGTATGAATCAAAACACTGCTCCAACTAAAGCCAATCTAATGGCAGCTCAGGCCACATTGAATTTTTCAAGAAAAGGCTATGAACTTCTTGACAAAAAACGCAATGTGCTATTAAGGGAACTGATGGGGCTTATAGATAAGGCAAAGGAAATGCAAGGAATGGTATATGATGTTTTCAATGAAGCATATGAAGCATTACAAGTTGCAAACATTACCCTTGGGATTACAAATGTTTCCGAAGTGGCCAGGTCTATACCATTAAAATCGGATTTTAAGGTACTTTACCATAGCGTAATGGGAGTGGAGATCCCCCGAATAAAGTATGAGAAATATAATATAGAACATCATTATAGCTTTTATCACACAAACGCCGCTTTAGATGTAGCTGTTCAA
>DUTQ01000275.1 GCA_012841995.1 Thermoanaerobacterales bacterium
GGAAACTCAAATTCCTTTATATAATCGATCTTCCTGTAAAAGTTAACAAGGCTTCATGTAAAATATTTTATAATGAGATTCACAGTTTGATTAGTGCCTATGAAAAATATTCAGGTCAAAGGTTTGACATAGGCAAATTTACAAAACTGCTGGAAAAACATAAGGAAAAATCTTTGCCTGATGAGGAGTTTATAGCAGTATTAGGGGCAAGATTACGAACAGATGCTGTTGATGATATACAAAAAAGGTCTAATATCAAAGTTACAAATCTTACATGCACTGCTACTGATAAATACATAAAGCTTACAAATATAGACAAGGATCCAATTTTGCATTATGCCAATGCTCTTTTTAATTCTTTCCCATGCATGCGAATGGCAAAAGAAAGACTTGACACTTTAAAAGATACAAAAATAAAGGGAATTATATACAACACAGTAAAATTCTGTGACTTTTACTCCTATGAATATGCAACTTTAAAAAACTTTGATGTGCCTACATTGAAAATCGAAACTGATTATACTGATACAGACAGCGGTCAGATCAAAACTAGGGTCGATGCATTTTTAGAATCCTTCGGTTCAAGAAAAATAACTGGTTTAAACAGAAAAGGAAAGTATTTCGCTGGTGTGGATAGTGGTTCAACATCAACTAATATAGTTATACTTGATAACAATAAAAATATAGTTTCTTACTCCATTGTTCCTACAGGAGCTATGGCCATGGATAGTGCAAAAAAAGCCTATGAAATAGCTTTAAAAAGAGCAGGTCTGGAAAAAGAAGACATAGCCAATGTGGTTTCTACAGGATATGGGAGAATAGGGATTCCATTTGCCAACAAGCAAGTAACTGAGATAACTTGCCATGGTAAAGGTGCATTTTTCTTTGATAAAGATATAAGGACTATCATTGATATAGGTGGTCAAGACAGTAAGGTAATAAGGTTAGATGATGATGGCAATGTAGTAGATTTCGTAATGAATGATAAATGCTCTGCGGGAACAGGTAAATTCTTAGAGGTTATGGCAAGGACCCTAGAGGTATCCATAGATGATATGGCAAAAGTTATTGCCGATAGTGGAGAAAATATAAAGATTACCAGCATGTGCACCGTTTTTGCCGAATCAGAAGTTATATCTCTTATTGCTCAAAACAAAGACAAGAAAGATATAATCCATGCCTTAAATAAATCAGTAGCTTCCAAAGGCGTTGTATTGCTCGATAGATTAGGCAGGAAAGGCAAATATATGATGACTGGCGGTGTAGCTAAAAACAAGGGAGTTGTAAGGGAAATCGAAAACAGAATTAAAGATAAAATAAAAATACCCCCAGAACCCCAAATAATTGGGGCACTGGGTGCTGCAATTTTAGCTCTATCTACACACTAACTCTTTTTAAACCTGCTTGCCATATTTATGCGTTTTCGACAAAAATCGGGCGGTGCCAGGCACTATTTTTTTGTAAATACAAGCTTATTATTTTCTTCATCTAAATCCACTAATATTGTGTCACCTGATTTGAACTCGCCCTTCAGCATCATATTGGAAATAATATTTCCTACATGCTTCTGTATGAAACGCCTTAGCGGTCTGGCACCATAATCCGGATCATAACTTTCTTTAGCCAAGTAATTTTTGGCCTTTTCAGTTACTTCAAGCTTTATATCTTGCTCTTTAAGCCGTTGCTGGAGCTTTTCCAGCATTAGGTCAACAATATCCTGCATCTGCTCTAGTGTTAAGCTGTGGAAGATTATAATCTCGTCAATGCGATTTATGAGTTCTGGTCTAAAGTATCTCTTCACTTCTTCCAATACAAGTTGACGCAACTTTTCTTCGTCATGATCTTCCTGGAAATAATGTGCACCTATATTTGAAGTCATAATGATAACTGTATTTCTAAAATCTACTGTTCGTCCCCTACTATCAGTCAACTGACCGTCTTCCAATATCTGGAGTAGAATGTTGAAAACGTCTGGATGTGCCTTTTCAATCTCGTCAAACAAAACCACTGAGTATGGCCTGCGGCGCACTGTTTCAGTCAGCTGCCCGCCTTCTTCATGGCCTATATAGCCTGGTGGCGCACCAATCAGGCGTGACACCGCATGTTTCTCCATATACTCTGACATATCAATGGTAATTAAAGCATCCTCATCATCAAATAAAAATTCAGCAAGTGTCTTCGCCAATTCCGTCTTACCAACACCTGTGGGGCCTAGGAAAACAAATGAACCAATGGGCCGTTTGGGATCTTTCAGCCCTGTCCTCGACCGGCGAATCGCTTCTGCTATTGCCTTAACCGCTTTATCTTGACCGATAATCTTTTTATGAATTTCTTCTTCAATATCAAGTAATTTTTGAGCTTCCTCGGCCATGAGGCGTTGTACAGGTATGCCGGTCCATTCAGCCAAAACAGCTGCTACATCATCTGCATAAACAGTAGGAACTTTTTGTCCCTCTCTTTCTTTACGCCAACGCTCCAACTCTTTCTCGTGTTTCGCTCTCAATTCTTTTTCTTTATCCCGATATTCTGCCGCCTTTTCATACTCCTCTTTTTTAGCTGCTGATTCTCTGAGTTTGACAAGGCGTTCAAGCTCCTCTTCCAGCTTTTTGCATTCTCCTGAAGCAGTTAGGCAATTCAATCTCACCGCCGCAGCAGCTTCATCGATCAGATCGATAGCTTTGTCAGGGAGAAAACGATCCTGAATATATCTTTTAGAAAGTTTTGCTGCTGCCTCTATGGCTTCATCGCTAATGACAACCCTGTGATGGGCCTCATACTTATCTTTAAGACCAAATAATATGTCTATAGTCTGTTCCACACTGGGTTCATCAACATATACCGGTTGAAATCTCCTTTCCAAAGCAGCATCTTTCTCTATATATTTTCTGTATTCATCTAAAGTGGTAGCACCAATACAATTGAGCTCTCCTCTGGCCAGCATAGGTTTAATCATATTAGCTGCATCCATAGCCCCTTCAGAAGCACCTGCACCTAAAATAGTATGGAGTTCATCTATAAATAAAATCACTTCATCTGAGGCACTTTCACATTCATTGAGTATAGCCTTTAATCTTTCCTCAAATTCACCTCTATACTTGGTGCCGGCCAGCAATGCTCCTAAATCTAAGGCGATTATTCGCTTGGATGTTAAGGGCTCCGGTACATCCCCTGATACTATGCGCTGGGCCAAGCCATCTACAATAGCTGTCTTACCTACTCCCGGCTCTCCTATCAGCACAGGATTGTTTTTGGTTCTGCGTGATAAAATTCGCATAACCCTGTTAATTTCATCATCGCGTCCAATTACAGGATCGAGTTTGCCTTTTTCTGCCTCACTAGTGATGTCTCTACCGTATTTCAACAAGGTATTATATGATTTTGATGATCTTGTTTTTTTGTATATGCTTTTATCACTATTTTCTAGCTGTTTAATTATATCTTCAGCATTTACCCCGCTTTCTTTTAAAAGTCTTGCTCCTAAACTTTCACCTTCAATAAGAATGCCTAATAAAAGATGAATTGGTTCAACCAGTTGGCTATTCATGTTTCTAGCAACTTCTAGCGCCGATTCTAATGCTCTTTTGGCATGTGGTGTCATGGTAACTTTGCTGCTGGGGGTTTCACTGCTCCCATTAATCTTAAGAAGTTCTTGCTTAACTTTTTCACCTTGAATATATGGATCAAGAAAATCGGAAAGTCCAGCTTCAGGTGATAATAGCGCAAGCAGTAAATGTTCACTTCCCAGATAAGTATGACCTAGTTGTTTTGCTTCATCATAAGCATCTTCTAAAACTTTCCTGGTGCTATCTGCAAGCCAATCTAATAGATCTCTATCCTTACTAAAAACAGAAAAGCTGGGCAAAAGTTGTCTTA
Organism: Thermoanaerobacterales bacterium; assembly: GCA_012841995.1. GTDB lineage: Bacteria > Bacillota > Thermosediminibacteria > Thermosediminibacterales > Tepidanaerobacteraceae > DUTQ01. Next base: position 3,874 of record DUTQ01000275.1, read on the forward strand.
TCCAGTCTAAATCACTTTGCCACCCACCAAAAGGGAAGTTTTCCTCTTGGGTAATTTGGCTCGCACACCTTTGGCAAAGATGAGTAGATTGACTTATACCATTTATTATGCGAGTTCTATGGACTGTAGCAGGGTATTGTTTACATATTTCGCAAAGCATATTAACTCCTCCTTTCTTTCCTTAAACATTAAACATTCAAGCTCTGGAAATAGATCAAGTATCCCAGAGCTTGAATCTTACCAATTATTCTACCTGGATCTTTACTGCTTTCTTTTGGGTAGGTTCAGCTTTAGGAATTACTATTTCTAAAATTCCATTCTTCAAAGTAGCTTTAGCCTTACCTGGTATCGCTTTTGCGTTTAGAGGTATTAAGCGCTCAAAAGCTATTTTTTGCGGACGTTCTCTTACTACATATTTTCCTTCCTCTTTTACCTCTTTTTCCTCAAGTTTTCCACTGATTACTAAATTGTCTTCTGCTACCTCAATATTTATATCCCCTTGTTCAAATCCCGGTACATTAGCTTTAACCAAAATATCCTTATCTCTATCCACTACATCAACACATATACCTCCACGCTCACATCTCTCAACAGAAGGCCAGACATTTTCACTCCACCGAAATAATTCATCAAACAACTGATCCATATTGCGCTGCAATGAGGTTAAAGTTCTTTCACCACCAAATATAGGATCTCTTCTAGTAATGTTTGCCATAAACATCACCTCCGCAAAAATTAATTATTTATATTTTTATTACCTTCTTCGTTTTTTTTCTTACCTTTTTCACCTTCCACATTGATTTTTATACTATGAGATACATGTTGCTCTGATAATGGTATACTGATTTCTAAAATTCCATCCTTGTATACAGCTTTTACCTTTTCAGGATTTATTGAAACTGGCAATTTAAATGTACGAGCAAAGGTTCCATAACTGCGTTCACGCATCAGTGCTTTAGCATTATCAGGAACTTTAGGGGGTTTGAACTCACCTTTAATCGTCAAAGTATCCTCAGTTGTAGTAACTTCTATATCGCTACTGTTGAGACCGGGAACATCAACAAACATAAGTAGTTTATTATCTGTTTTATATACATCTACTGCCGGTCTGACATCTGATTCCCTATCCTGTGGTAAGCTTACAAAAGATTTGTCAAAGAAATCATCCATTTCTCTACGAATGCGATCCAACTCTCTAAAAGGATTAAATGGTAGTAGACTTGCCATCAAGCGCCACCTCCCATTTATTTTATGTTATTAGCACTCTCGCTTGATGAGTGCTAATAACATGTTATAAAAATACTTCGCTCACACATTACGTATGTTAGCATAATAAAGTGAATATTGCAAATTCGAATATCGCCGTTTACAGCGTATAATAAGCTGTTTTTCTGGAATATATTGCTATATCTCGTTTTTTTGTCGATTTTCTTCAAATAATACGCTTGTACATAGTGAAAAATTTCAAATTATCTTACTTTAATAAATGGATTCCGCAATTGATTCTATAAGTTTTTTGCATTTACATCTTGTGTATCAAGACAGACAGGAAAGGCATCTATGTCACCAAACGGCCTTTTGATGTGTATTAGTATACCTATTATAATATTTTATATTTTTTTGGCTCACTTTCATAAAGATTATTTCCCTTAGAATCTATGACAACAATTGCCGGAAAATCTTCAACAAGGAGTTTATGTATAGCCTCTGCTCCCAGATCCTCATAGCAAACTACTTCTGCCTTTTTAATACTTTTGGAAATCAAGGCCGCTGCACCACCCACAGCTCCAAAATATACAGCACCATACTCTTTCATAGTATCAATCACTTCTTTTGACCTTAAGCCTTTTCCTATCATGCCTTTAAGACCTAATCTTAACAATGGCGGTGTATAAGGATCCATTCGATAACTAGTGGTAGGGCCTGCCGAACCTATTGCATAGCCCGGTTTAGCCGGAGCCGGTCCTACATAA
>DUTQ01000276.1 GCA_012841995.1 Thermoanaerobacterales bacterium
ACAATTTTTCCTTCTTTTTTAGTGAAATTTTATTATTTTTTTTAATATATTTAAATTTATCTGCAATTTATACAATAAAAAAAGACAATATTCCCTTTTTAAATAGTTTTTTAGACATGAATTTATTATACGCAGCCCATTTTTACATGAGAGCTTTAAAACTTCTAATGTTAATAAAATAAACAGATTCTGGTATTCAGTTAAAACTATAAACATTCTCTAAAAAGTTACTTAAGATTTCAGATTTGATAAATGATTTAAAATGTCGTTAAATAGCAGAAAGTACTGGACTTGATTCAAAACACTCAGATCTGGCATGTTAATTGCATCTATATATTTTGGCATTCGTCACTATCATAGTCGCTGCAGGACTTGAATATGATGAAGCAAGCCCATTTTATTCAAAAATTCTCATTTATGTTTTTTTAATATATTGAAAGGAGTGAATAGCTTTCAACAATTAAATTAATCTTTAGTTTTATTAACATAATAATTAAAGGAGGATGATTGTTGTGGATAGTACTACCATTCAAACGATTGTCATGGTTTTATACGTCATTTTTTTAATAAGTTTTGGTATCTATCAAGGCAGAAAAGTTAAAAGCAGTGAGGATTTCGCTATAGCCGGTCGAGACCTTCCCGGATGGGTTGCTGCACTATCAGAAAGGGCCACCGGGGAATCATCTTGGTGTCTATTAGGGCTACCTGGTTTTGCCTACGCTGCCGGCATATCCAGTATCTGGACTGCGGTAGGATGTGTAGCTGGAATCACCACAGCTTGGGCTGTGCTGGCATGGCGGCTTCGTGAAGAGGCTGAAAAGTATGACGCTATCTCTTTCATGGACTACCTGGCCAAAAGGCATGGTTCACACGGGCGCGCAATAAGATCAGTGGGAAGCCTCACCATTGTTTTCTTCTTTTTCTTCTATGTTGGAGCACAATTTCTTGGTGGTGGAAAGACCTTTGCAACAATGTACAACATATCACCTGTTGTGGGTATATTCGTAACTGCTGCAATTGTAATCCCGTACACTGTTTACGGGGGATTCCAGAGTGTAGTTTACACAGACTCGGTTCAGGCCATTATAATGATCGCCGCACTAGTTCTTGCTCCATTATTCGGTATGTTCTACATCGCAAAAGCGCCTGGTATGTTTGCCCGCTCAATAGGGGAAGCTCTCAGGGCTGCAGGTCCTGAATATACAAGCATCACAGGAGGTGCAAAAGGCTTTGCAGCAGGGCTTGCAATAATGGGTGGTTTTTCATGGTTTTTCGGATATCAAGGCGGCACTCCTCAACTTTCTATGCGTTTTATGTCGATTAAGGACGCCGAAGAAGGTAAAATAGCTAGAAATATTGGAATACTCTGGACCTTCCTAGGCTATATGGGTGCTTTGGCAATTGGCTGGGTTGGAATTGCCATATTCGGACCTGAAACACTTGCCGACCCGGAGACGGTAATGCCTGCCGTAATGATGAGATTGTTCCATCCAGCTTTAGCAGCATTGTTTATAACAGGAGCCATTGCAGCAATGATCTCCACTGCAGACTCAATACTCATTTTATCTGCCACAGAGCTTTCAGAAAGTATAATCAAGCCATTTTTCTACAAAGACGCAGACAGCAAAACCAGTTTGACATTATCTAGAGTTATCACAGCGTTGCTTGCGGTTATTGCACTAGCCATTACATTTATTGTCCCGTCTGACCTCATATATACTCTCGTAGGATATGTTTGGGCCGGTATCGGTTGTCCATTTTCTGTAATTATAATTTTAACACTGTTCTGGGATCGCTTTAGTGCTAAAGCAGTTGTACCGACAATTATTGCAGGACTTGTATTCACCATCTTCTGGATTGCTACAGGGTTTGATGAAACAATCCTGACTTCACGTGCTATGACATTTTTCGTATCACTCATTGTGGCAGTAATTGCAACACTAGCTACTCCAGCTGATACGTCTCAAGATGTAAAAGCTTAATATTGATTACAACTTCAAAGCTCCCCTTCTATTCCACTAGAGGGGAGCTTTTTTGATTATAAGTTTAGCTATATAAAGCTATTATTCTATTAAATTAAGCTTATAACCAAAAGAGCTCCCCTCTAGTGGAATAGAAGGGGAGCTCTTGAGTTGTAATTGATATTAAGCTTTTATATCTTGAGGGGTATCAGCTGGA
>DUTQ01000277.1 GCA_012841995.1 Thermoanaerobacterales bacterium
CATTGTCCGCCTCCTTTGAAGATTGTAAGGTAAAACTTTATATTTTTTATAATTAATAAAACATTTTGTACATTATATCATGTTTATAGTAATAAATACATATCAGTAATGATAATGGTTAAAATGAATATACGGGTTGTGTTGCGCCTTCACCGGTGCGGCACATATTTTTCTCAAGAGATGCACCGCTTTTTTTTTAAATTTTTTTTAAAATTAAGGTTAGAAATAACAAGGGATTTTGTTCTAGCATATTAACTTTTCTTGCGGTTATATTATAAACGGGAGGTGAATTAAATGGCACTAGGTCAAAAAAGGAATAAGCTTGTGGTTCCCGAGGCTCATAAAGCTATGGAACAATTTAAGACAGAGGTAGCCAAAGAAATAGGTATAACAACGCCTCCAGATGGTTATTGGGGCAATTACTCTTCAAGAGATTGTGGGGCTGTTGGAGGCCATATGGTTAAAAAAATGATCGAAGACTATGAAAGAAGACTTGGTGAAACAACGCCAACTTCATAAGGAATAAAAAAATTCCCCCTGAATTACATCAGGGGGTACATTTATATATATGGAAAAGGTGTGAATAAAATGAAACATAAACTTTATATGAAATCATAATGATTCATATTCCTATCAATGAATACTTTTATGAAAATTTTTTTTATTATTTCTATTTGGTTTGTCTATGGATAGTATAACACATCGCCGTTGTTTTGTAAAGAGAATAACGATAAATATTTGAAAAAAGTTTTGAGAAATTTAATTTCCTGAATTTAATTTCCTAATTCAAACTTATTATGTAATGCGATTATGGCTTTTTCTATATCTTGTTCTTTTACTAAATACCAAACAGTTGTATAAGAATCGGCTGTCTGCAAAATTTGTATATCTTTTTCTACAAGGGCTTCAACAGAATCTGCCATTACGCCTGGAACCCCCATCATATTTACCCCCACAATAGATACCATTGCACATCCTCTTGTTATATTAGCTTTGATATTCATTTCAGAAAGTATGCTTTCAACCTTTGTTGTATTCTTACCTGCTACAGTAAATACAATCTCTTGTGGGCTAATATTGATAAAATCAATACTTATTTTTGATGCTGCAATGGTCTTAAGTATATTTAACTGCATTTTACTTGAATCCTTTTGCTCATGCATGTTAATTCTAATCTGCGATAAATCACCCATATGTGTAATACCTGTAATAATGCGGTATGCAAAGATATCAACTGTCTGGCCGTTTTCACGACAGTTTGTCACTAATGTTCCCGGGGTATCTGAAAAGGTTGATCTGATTTTTATTGGAATATCCTTTTGCATGGCTATTTCAACTGCCCTGGGGTGAATTACTTTAGCACCTTGATGAGCTAACTGACAGATTTCGCTATATGTAACGGTTTCAAGCGTTTTTGCATTATCCACAATGCGGGGATCAGCCGTCTTAATTCCGTCTACATCTGTAAAGATCTCTACATATTTTGCATCAAGCGCTACACCTAATGCTGTTGCAGTTGTATCACTTCCACCTCTTCCAAGGGTGGTCAATTCTCCATCTTCGGTAGCTCCTTGAAACCCGGTTACAACAACTATCCTGCCTTCTTTTAAATGCTTTTTTATTTTGTCCGGTTTTATCTTTAATATTCGTGCTTCACTAAAGGATTTATCTGTAATTATGCCTGCTTGAGCACCGGTAAGAGCTAGGCTTTCATAGCCTTTACTTGTTAAAATTTGTGAGAAAACAACTGATGATATTATTTCACCACAATGCAGCAATAGGTCCACTTCTCTGGGGCTTGCGTTTTGGTTTGCTTCCTGTATCAGATTCAAAAGTGTATCCGTAGCATACGGAGCGCCCTTTCTACCCATGGCAGATACAACAACGACAACATCATACCCCTCTTTTTTAGCGTCAATAACCTTTTTTGCAGCCATTTCCATTTTTTCCTTAGTAGCAAGAGAAGTCCCGCCAAATTTTTGAACAATGATTTCCATTGGTTTCACCTCTACAAATCTAGAATATATTTTTGATGACAAACGAAACGTCCCCATATCATCTTGGGAAGTAGCGTTTTTACCTTTTTTGTTTTTTATAATGAAAAGCCAAAGGGAAAAATACCCTTTGGCTTTTTTGCCTTTCAGGATATCACCAATTCTCAATGAGATAGTTCTCCACCTATAGTCAAAACTTATAGGTGACAGTCCTGAACTTGTTCAGTTCAGACCCAGCTACAATAATCAAGGGAATTATTGTGCTTCGGCGAAATCCCCTTTCCTCCCAGATCATCAATACCCTTTTTTATCCCCAGAAGTACTCATGTCATTCGCGCCTCTACCACATCCCGAGAAGGAGATGAGGTAATATGTAGTTATTTTAGCAATAATATCACGAACTGTTTAATATGTCAACAGCTACATTTTTTAAGCTGCCGCAAAGTTTCCCGAGTAATTGCATTTGAATTGTATATCAAGTGATATTTATACGGTTTTTCTTAAATATCTGAAAAAATCTTTGTTCGAATTTCGCAAAAGGTAAAAATATGATAATATATGTGTATAGAAGTCCTTTAGTTTTATAAAATTTAATTA
>DUTQ01000278.1 GCA_012841995.1 Thermoanaerobacterales bacterium
CCGTCTACTATCCCAATACCTACATATGGCAAGATGTATACACAAACCTTTATCGGAACAAAATAATTCTACCCCTTGATTTCGTTTGTTAATTTCCTGTTGATAACCTGTGAATTGTGTGGATAACTCACATAATTTCTTTACCAAATCTTAATTTATTCGTGTTTTTGGCATGTGGAACATGTGGATAATTTTGTTGATAAAAATTTTTTATACGAAGCATAGATAAAATATTATGGTTTTATCTATGCTTATTTTTTTTGGTCTTTAGAGAAGATTAAAGTCGTCAAGAACCATTTGCGAAAAAGTAAGAATTCGTTCATGGTATCACTTGACGACCTATAAACTTGCCAAAGCTTGTATCGCGGGCTTAATAGCAGTTGTTGGAGACCGTATCAGAATTTTGTTAAAAACATGTAACCGCTTTTAAGCATTTTTCATATTATATTTAAGCCGGTATATATTGGTCTGATTTTTATTCATATAATGCGGGCAGAAAATTTAGAGAAATCGATTTTGAAATGAGGTATATTATGTAAAAGTAACATAATTGGCAAGCTTCACATATATTATTATATAAGGAAAAAGCATGCAATTTTAAGGAAAGGAGGATATATATGGGCGTTACATTGACCAGAGAGTTTATAAGGGTTGATCAGGTTGTGGGGGAAGAGAGGAGGCAGTCGGTAGTAGAAGGGATAATTACACTGCCCAATGGCAAGCCAGATATTGAAAGAGTTATCTCCATTACAGCTAATGTCAACACTGAAAGCCTGGAAACCGATATTCTTGACGATAAGGTTGTGGTTGATGGAGAAATTGATGTAGATGCCCTTTATGTGGGTGATGTTCCGGAAGGAAGTCAACCGGTCCATTTTGTAGAAGGCTCTGTTGACTTCAGCTGTTTTGCCAAAATACCTGGAGCAAAAAAGAACATGGACGTAAGGGTAAAAGTTAAGATTGAACATGTTCAATTCAGCTTTGATCCTCAAAGACCAAGAGAAATTAAAGTTCGCATTATCATTGAATGCTTCATAAAGGTAACACAGAGGGTAAAAATTGAAGTTGTAATTGATGCCACAGGCCCTGCAGATTTGCAAGTACTTAGAAAGGCTTTGCGAGTAGAAGATGTTATAGGAGAAGCAAAGGCCCAAAACATTGTTAAAAGCGATGTGACAATCCCAGAGGTCAAACCAGATATTGAACAGGTGCTGAAAGTAGAGGCCAAGGCTCACTCAAATGAGGTAAAGATTATCGATAACAAGATCATCATTGAAGGAGTCTTGGAGGTTGGAATTCTCTATGTGGCCGATGTTTCAGAAGCACAGCCACAACAGCCTGTGCATTTTGTGGAAATAGAGGTGCCATTTACTCAATTTGTAGAGATTCCTGGTGCAAAGGAGAACTTCTCAAGAATTGTCAGAGTAGAAGTGGAGCATATCAAGGCTCGCAAAAAGGACGATAGAACCATCACTGTTGAAGCTATATTAAATGTTAGAGCCAAAGTCTATGAAACCAAGGTGCTAGAAATTGTGTTAGACGTATTTAGCCCATCTGAAGAACTTGAAGTAGAAAAAACTCTGATTAAAGTGGATCAAGTTATTGGCGAGGATGAAAATCAAATTGTAGTAAAAGAGCATCTCACAGTACCCCCGGAAAAGCCGCCAATCGAGCAGATTTATAAGACCAATTGCAGAGCTGAAGTTACCGAGGCCAGAATCCTCGATGGCAAGATAGTAGTTGAAGGGAAACTCATCATAGAAACACTTTATGTTGCTGATGTACCCGCGGGTTTGCCGCAACAACCCCTGCATTTTGTAGAAAACGAAGTAGAGTTTACTACATTTGTTGAAATCCCGGGTGCACTGGAGAACATGACTTTAGATTTTGATTTAATAGTAGAGCGTTGCAATGCTTCAGTTGACCGCAATGACAACAGAAAATATGAAGTAAGGGCAATAATCGCTTTAAGAGCCAAGGTTACCGAACTTGTTCAATTACAAATAGTTACCGATGTAATAGAACCTGAAGAAGAGGAAAAACCCGAGGAAGAAAAACCCGGAGAAGAAAAGGAACCAGAGAAACCCTCGATGACAATTTACATTGTGCAAAGGGGAGACACTCTCTGGAGTATTGCAAAAAGGTATAATGTAACCGTAGATTCTATTGTGAAGGCAAACAACATTACGCAGCCTGATATGATCATGCCTGGACAGCAATTGGTCATACCTAGGACGATGTAAATTGTATAATAAACTTTCCAAAGGCTGTTGACTTTAGTCAGCAGCTTTTCCTTTTGTCTAACTAAATATCTTCACCTTTTTGTAGCGTTTCACATATCTTATATTGGGTAAAAAGTTAAAGGTGCAGGTAAATATTTTATCTTCAAAACAATAAAAGACTCATATTAAAATTTTTAAAATTAAAAGAGGAGGTATTTAGATGGCAGAAGAAAAATACAATATTGGAAGATTAGAACCTTTAGAAGGCAGCAAAAAGGCCGTACGACCAGAACTCACTTGTAATCCAACTTGTGACTGCTGCTGTGAAAAGCAACAATCTGTAACATTTAATCCTTGTGAGGATGTAAAGGACATAACAGTCCAGAATGTAATATTAAATTGTGAGGGTAGGTTTTTAAAAGTAAGGGTCAACCTTGACAGAGTGTGTCCAGGAAGAAAAGTAGTGATAGGTGTTCTTGTATGCGAAAATGTCAGTGGAACATTTATGACAAGGGGGTTTAGAGTATGTGAAATAACGATACCTGGAACTGCGGATACATGTGTAGATGACGTAAATGTAGGAGATTTTTGTTTTGTGTTCCCAGAAGAAGACCTCTGCTCAACCAGGACATTTAAAATCAATGTAATAGCTCATTATTCATCATTTCCATCTTTTCCTTACTGTCCGTGTTAAATTAAGCAAAATATTGATTTCGGCCTTGTTGTCAAGCTATAAAGAGTTACCCGGGTATTCTAACCCGGGTTTTTTAAGTATTTATATTTCTAAAGCCTCGCTTGGGCTATTTTACTTTTAAAAGGTGACTCATCTTACAATATAAGTTTTTCTTTTGTGAAAAATAGTTGTAATTTTGATTGATTTACATATATAATTAAGTTTAGACTTACATACATGTGTTTAAGTCCTAATATATTGGGTTTTCGTTAAATTCATGGAGGGGAAAATTAGTTTTGAATAAAATATGTATGGATGCACGGGCAAAGATCAATCTGACTTTAGATGTGCTTTATAAAAGACCGGATAATTACCATGAAGTAGAGATGATAATGCAATCGATTGCATTAAAGGATGAACTTATATTAGAACTTATACCTAAAAGAGACATTGAGCTGGAGTCTAATGTGCCATGGCTTATGGCAAATGAAGACAACCTTGCCTTTAAAGCTGCAAAGCTAATGCTAGATAAGTATAAATTAGACGCCGGTCTAAAAATAAAACTGAAGAAAAATATACCAATAGCCGCAGGGCTAGCAGGTGGAAGTACTGATGCAGCAGCTGTAATACTGGGAATAAATGAGCTGTTTGATTTAAAAAGACCCAAAAAAGAGCTGATGGCATCAGGGAAAACCTTGGGAGCAGATGTTCCATTTTGCATACAGGGGGGAACTGCTATTGCTCGGGGGATAGGCGAAAAAATTATTCCATTAAAGCCTCTTTCTGATATAGCTCTAGTGCTTGTAAAGCCACCTTACTCAATTTCAACAAAAGAAGTATACAGTAGACTGGATGTAAAAAACATTAAAAACCGACCATCCACTATGGAAATGGTAAAAAATATACAAAATCAAGATTTAGATTCAATTTCTAAAGGGCTTTGCAATGTGCTTGAACAGGTTACTTTGAGAATGTATCCTGAACTTGAAGAGATTAGAAATGAACTACTGAATCTTGGCGCATTAGGGAGTTTAATGTCAGGCAGTGGTCCAACTGTATTTGGCATTTTTGAAACAAAGCAGGATGCAAAAAAGGCTGCTAAAAAACTGTCATTTGAGCAGAGCCTTGTTTATGTAACTGAAGTAAATTAATGGAGGGGATTAAGATTGGTGAATAAGCTGTCATCGCTTAAGCTAGGCAATTATAAGCCCCTTAGAGAGTTGGTGTTTGATGCTTTAAGAGAGGCTATTTTGTCCGGGACATTAAAACCTGGTGATAGGCTTATGGAGGTCCAACTGGCTGAAGAAATGGGAGTTTCCAGGACCCCGGTTCGTGAAGCCATAAGGAAACTTGAATTAGAAGGCCTGGTTGTGATGGTTCCACGCAAAGGAGCTTATGTGTCAGGGCTTTCATTAAAAGATGCAGCTGATTTGTTTGAAATCCGGCAAAGCTTGGAGGGCCTTGCTGCATCATTGGCTGCTGAACGCATTACAGATGAGGAAATCAAAATGCTGGAAGATTCGTTTAAGCAACTGGTAGAAGCCACTAAAAGTCAAGTTGTGGAAGACATAATGAAAAAAGATGCTGATTTTCATCAAGTCTTGTTTAATGCAACTAGAAATGATCGCTTAACACAAATTATAAGCAATTTAAAAGAACAGATAGATAGATTTAGGCTTAAATCTTTTAGTAATCCATCTAGAATGAAGAGTATTTTGAAGGAACACAAAAATATTTTGGATGCCATAAAAGACAGAGATACTGACCGGGCAGAAAAATTGGCAAAACAACACATAGAGAATGTTGAAACAAATGTTATGAATATTTTGAGGGGGCAAAAACAATTTGAGGAGGAACTATTATGAAGGCCCTCATATTGGCGGGAAATAAGGGATGTGACCCATCAAGTGATATCAATGAAAACAAGGCTCTGATAAAAATCTTGGGCAAAGAGATGATAAGTTATGTTATTTTTGCTTTAAAGGAGCTTGATTTTATTGATAAAATCGCAGTTGTTGGAGATCTAAAGCAACTTGATGTTATAAAGCCTTTTGTTGATGATATCGTAGAACAGGGCGATTCACTTTCTGCGAATATATTAAAAGGAGTCCAACTTTTTGCTGATGATGAAGATGTTTTGATTTTAACCAGTGATATTCCCATGATTACACCTGATGCTATACAAGATTTTGTCAAAAAGGCCTTACGCCTTGAAGCAGATTTTTGTTATCCAGTTGTAAAAAAAGAGGTCAATGAAAGGAAATACCCAGGTGTAAAGAGGACTTATGTAAAGATCAAAGACGGGACATTTACCGGTGGGAATATTGTTTTGGTAAAAGCTGGTGTGGCAAAAAGATTGGTCCATAAAGCTGAATCCTTTTTGGCATATAGGAAAAAACCTTGGAAACTTGCTGGTATCTTGGGAATAAGTTTTATATTTAAGTTTCTTATAGGAAATCTCAGCATTGAAGATTTAGAAAAAAGGGTTTCTGATATATTTGGAATTAAAGCTAGAGCAGTTATAAGTCCATACCCCGAGATAGGTACTGATGTGGACAAACAAAGTGACCTAGATTTGGCAGCAAAAGTATTAAGCCAAGGGGGTATTTAATTGAAGCGAAGTGAAAGATTGGCAGTTCTTTCCAAGGTTTTAAGTCAGAACCCAAACAAAGTGATCTCACTTAAATATTTTGCTGAACGATTTAATGCTGCGAAATCTTCTATAAGTGAGGACTTGAATATCATAAAGGCAGCCTTTGACTTTGCTCAAGAAGGCGAGATTACAACAATACCCGGCGCTGCTGGGGGTGTTAGATACCGTGTAAAAAGACCGAGTTTGCAAATAAATAAATTTTTAGCAAATCTTTGTAATATAATAAAGGATGAAAAACGCATTATACCCGGTGGTTACATCTATATGACTGATATAATATTTTCCCCCAAATATTCAGAAATTGTAGGGGAGATTTTCGCTCAATTGTTTGTTGAAAAACAACCCACATGTGTTCTCACCGTAGAAACAAAGGGGATTCCTCTGGCAATAATGACTGCACGAGCTCTTAATGTTCCTCTGATAGTGGCCAGAAGAAACAGTCGGGTAACTGAAGGGCCTTCAGTTAATATAAGTTATGTATCAGGAACAGATCAGAAGATTCAAACCATGTCCCTGCCTAAAAGGGCTCTATGGGAAAATGCAAGGGTTTTAATTGTAGATGATTTTATGAGGGGTGGGGGAACAGCTCGTGGCATGAGTGATCTAGTGGCAGAATTCAAGGCCAAAGTTGTTGGGGTGGCAGTGCTTGTTTCTACAGCAAAGCCTGAAAAGAAATTGGTAAAAGATTATACATCCCTATTGACATTGGAAAGCGTTGACTTGGATAAAAAAACAATCGATATTTATCCACAAGATCGTGCATTTTCATAAAAAAAGGCTTATAATTAAAA
>DUTQ01000279.1 GCA_012841995.1 Thermoanaerobacterales bacterium
TAAGCCCTCCAGCGCCGATGGTACTTGGGGAATTCCCCTGGGAGAGTAGGTCGTTGCCAAATCTAATTTTAATAAATTTTCATGTGTTCCTCGATAGCTCAGCGGTAGAGCATCCGGCTGTTAACCGGAGGGTCGTAGGTTCGAATCCTACTCGGGGAGCCATTTTTATTTGTTAAAAAGGGAGCGATTGTTTTGAAACTAACTTTTTATGGTGCCTGTAAGACTGTAACAGGCTCTTGTTTTTTAATTGAGACAAAAGATACAAATTTATTAGTAGATTGTGGACTTTATCAGGGACCAAAATCTCTAAAAGAAAGGAATTATGTTGATTTTCCTTTTGAACCAAGTAAGATTGATTTTGTAATTTTAACACATGCACATATTGACCATAGTGGGCTTATACCAAAGTTAATAAAAAAGGGATTTAGAGGAGATATTATTACAACAAAGGCAACCGTAGATTTGTGTTCTATAATGCTTCCTGATAGTGGATATATACAGGAACTGGAGGTAGAAAGAAAAAATAGAAAATTGGCAAGGGCGGGACAGCCACTGTTAGAGCCAATATACGACCATATAGATGCGAACAAATCAATGCTTTTGTTTAAAGGCCTTGACTATGGATTAAAGGTAAGTCTATCACCAACTATTACTATTATGCTAAATGATGCAGGTCATATATTAGGATCTGCTATAGTTGAAATGTGGGTAAACGAGGACGGAGAAGAAACGAAACTTGTTTTTTCAGGTGATCTAGGGAATCATTCACAACCTATAATAAAGGATCCTACAATTATAGATGAAGCTGATTATCTGATAATGGAATCTACTTATGGCAATAGGCTGCACAACGATGAAGGAGACAAAAAAGAACTTTTATTGCAAATAATTAACGAAACATTTGAAAGAGGGGGAAATCTTATCATACCAGCTTTTGCTGTAGAGCGAACCCAGGATTTGCTTTATTATCTTGGTTTATTGGAGCAAGAGGGCAGATTGCCTGATTGTGATATATTTGTAGATAGCCCGCTTGCTATATCGGCCAGTGAAATATTTAGGGTAAGTGTTCAATATTATGACGATATAACGAGAAAAGCTTTTTTAAAATCCGGTAAATCCCCCATTGTCCTTAAAAACTTGAAAATGACTAGAACAGCTGATGAATCGAGAAAGCTAAATGAAATAAAGGGCGGAGCTATTATCATTTCTGCTAGTGGTATGTGTGAAGCGGGAAGAATAAAGCATCATCTAAAACATAATTTATGGAGGCCAGAGTCATCCGTTTTATTTGTAGGGTTTCAGGCATACGGCACACTGGGCCGCCAAATATTAGATGGCCAGAAAGTTGTAAGGATCCATGGTGAGGACATTGCAGTTAAAGCAAAGATTTATAATATAGATGGCTTTTCAGCACATGCAGATAAAGATGCATTAATCAATTGGGTTAAATCGTTTAAGAAACCTCCCCGAAAGATATTATTGGTACATGGTGAGCTTGATGCCATGTTTGAATTACAGAAAGCTATAGAAAGTAAATTGAGTCTAAATGTTATAATACCTGAGTATAGGCAGAGTTTTATTCTTAAGCCTAAGGACATTGAATCAAGAGAAATATCATTGACACAAAAGGAAGTTGATTTTCTATTTAATGCTATTAAGAACAAGTTAGATAGCATGTATGAATCTGATGTATCAAGAAATAATTTTGATGAACTTTATAATAAACTTAAAAATATTGAAGAAGTAATTTAATCCAGATATTATTGTTAGCTAAGAAAGCTTATTTTTTGCGCTATAATCTTTGAAACTTTATAAGCTGGTTCCACTTGTAATAGTTTTTTTCAAGCGCTATAATAAATATGTTCAATAGGTGCCTTACAAGGCTAAAAGGGAATCAGGTGTAAGCCCTGAGCGGTCCCGCCACTGTTAACCGGGATATCTTCCAAAGCCACTGGGAAACTGGGAAGGCGCGGAAATTGTCCGGTAGCCAGGAAACCTGCCTATTGACTTTAGTACTAGCCTTCGGAAGAAAGGGGGAGTACATCAGTTGTACATTTTACCCGGTTTCTTAATTAAGGCCGGGATTTTTATTTATGATGTATAAAACAACATATGTAAAAAAATAACAAGATGTATTGTAGGAGGGAGTATAAACAGCTGCTATTGCTGTTAGAGTTATGAGAAATAAAACCAAAGTATTTTTCATTCTATTCTTATTGCTGATGATTACAATTTCGATGACAGGATGTAGGAATGCAAAAAATAACGAAAAAGCCGTTCAAGACAAAGCTATTAAAATATGTGATCAAATGGGAAGAGAGATCTCAATAGAAAAAACTCCCGAACGGATTGTTTCACTTTCACCTAGCAATACGGAAATACTTTTTGCATTGGGTTTAGAAAACAAGGTAGTTGGTGTAACAAATTATTGTGATCACCCTGAAGAGGCAAAGCGAAAGGAAAAAATAGGAAATTTTGCCGAACCCAATTTAGAAAAAATCGTATCACTTGAGCCAGATTTGGTTTTAGCTACAAGTATGCATGAAAAACAGGTAACCCAATTGGACAAATTAGGAATACCTACTCTAGTTTTGGAACCTAAAGGCATGAGTGATATGCTCTCGAGTATAGAGCTTATAGGGAAAGCTACTGGAAGTGAAGATAAGGCATTGTCATTGGTAACTTCATTGAAAGAACGCATAGATACAATTGAAGAGAAAGTCAAAGATATTCCTGAAGATAAAAAGCCATTGGTGTATTATGAACTTTGGCCAACACCAATTACAACAACTGGCCCTGGGACATTTGTTGACGATTTGATAAATAGAGCTGGAGGTAGAAATATAGCTGCTGATGCAAAAAAGGCTTATCCTGAATATAGTCAAGAAGTTATTATCAAAAGAAATCCAGATATTATCATATTTTCCCATCATGGTGCAAGCCAACAATCTGAAGAAGATATAAAAGCCAGAAAAGGGTGGGAAAGCGTAAACGCCATAAAGAACGATAAGGTTTTTTATGTTAATGAAAATATAGTGCAACGACCTACACCACGACTAGTTGATGGCCTTGAAGCTATATATGATATAATTTCTAAAAAATCGGGGGATAAAAAATGATTTTTTTATCCGGCCGTAAAACAAGTGAAAAAAATGAACCAACTCACAACTCAAAGTATGGTAAAATACTGCTTATGATATTTTTGATAATTTTAGCAGGAATATTGGCGCTTGGGATAGGGCCGGTTAGAATTAGACCATTAGAAATTGTGCACATTTTTGTGAGCAAGCTTCCTATTTTAGGGTCTAAAATAGGAAGCAGCCATATTTCCAATCAGTCAATAATTTTTGAGTTAAGGTTTCCGAGAATAATCCTTGCTTTTTTGGTGGGAGCTGAATTATCAGCTGCAGGTGTTATTTACCAGGGAATCTTTCGTAACCCAATGGCTGACCCGTATATAATAGGGGCATCATCAGGGGCATCATTGGGAGCTACTATCGCTATTATGCTGTTTTCGGGGATAAAAATACTAGGGATGGGTTCTGTACCTGTTTTTGCATTTTTAGGTGCTTTTTTAACTATTTTCATTGTTTATAGTATAGCTAATGTTGGTGGCAGAACTTATACATTTACTTTATTACTCTCGGGTGTTGCTATAAGTAGTTTTGTTTCAGCCATTGTATCTTTTCTGATGTACTTTAGTGACCAAAAGTTACATCAAGTGTACTTTTGGCTTCTTGGTAGTTTTGCTTCTCAAGGCTGGGAGTCGGTTTTTATAAACATTCCCTATGGGTTGCTTGGTTATATCATTGGGCTGTTTAATTTAAGGGCTTTAAATATTATGCAATTAGGTGAAGACACGGCATTTTTCACTGGTGTTGATACAGAACATGTTAAAAGAATGTGCCTTGTGTCAGCATCATTGCTTACAGCTTCTGCTGTAGCTGTAAGCGGAATAATAGGATTTGTGGGTCTCGTAATACCTCATGTGACCAGGATAATAGTTGGCCCTGACCATCGGGATTTATTTAGTTTTTCTGCCCTGATTGGAGGGCTATATCTGATGCTTGCAGATACTCTATCGAGAATTATCATTCAACCCACAGAGCTTCCAGTGGGGATCATAACAGCTCTTTTCGGAGGTCCTTTCTTTTTATATCTTTTATTTAAAAAGAAGAACAAGGATTACAATTTATAACAATATAAGCATTTAAAGCTATTAAAACAAGATTTTTCTTTAGTTCTTTGTAAAGGTGGATAATGATGAAAATTGTTTTCATAACTGGTGGTGCAAGAAGTGGAAAGAGCAGTTTTGCGGAAAAAACGGCTATGAAGTCGGGCAAAGAGGTTGTATATGTAGCAACAGCTCAAGTATTAGATCAGGAAATGGCCATGAGGGTAAATCTACATAAAAAGAGGAGGCCAAAAAACTGGAAGACAATAGAAGAACCCAAGCTTTTATCGAAAGTTCTCAAAGATATAGGAATAAATGAAGCTTTTATCGATTGCAATTTAGTTTTGATTGACTGTATAGCATTACTTGTTTCAAACTGGTTACCTTTGGAAAAGGCAGAGGAAAAATCTTTATGGAGCAGCTTGCGAAAAAACCTTTTAGATGAAATTGAGGCAATGCTAGATAATGCAAAAAATATAAGACAAGATGTGATTATTGTATCAAATGAGGTTGGTTCGGGAATTGTACCTGAATATCCTTTGGCAAGACTATATAGAGATTTATTAGGAGAGGCTAACCAATTAATTGCAAGAGCGGCTGATGAAGTATTTTTCATGGTTTCAGGGTTACCAATGAAAATAAAATAATATTAATATCATATTCTTCTTGTGGAAGGAGAAGAGAGGTTGAAAGGGAAAGCTTTATGTCCTGCAAGCTGTGGAGAGATTGTTCAGGGAATGGTGCAAAATAGAAATTTTTTAGTTACCTGTCCAATATCCTTATTTACACAGGCCACAGTATATCTTTGTAAAAACCATTCATGTAAAGATATGGCTGACAAGTCTAATATTAAGGCTTATCAGGCAGCTATGAAGGCATTGGAATATTTTGGGGTAGAACTTGTACCACATAAAATCATCATAAGATCTCAAATTCCAAGAGGCATTGGTTTATCATCAAGTACTGCTGATATTACTGCTACTTGTCTTTCTGTGGCATCAGCACTTGGCAAAACTATATCGCCGGATAAAATAGCTGATATAGCACTTTCAATAGAGCCGAGTGATGGTATAATGTATGCCGGAACCATGATTTTTGATCACATAGGTGGAAAATGGCGAGAAAATTTGGGTCCGATTCCTCAAATGGATGTTTACATAATTAATACTGGCGAAACATTAGATACATGTCAGTTTAACAGGCGTAATGATCTATACTATTTAAATTTAAAAAAGGCAAGTCATGTAGAAAAAGCTTTGAATATAACAAGACATGCAATTAAAACAAACAATGGAAGGCTTTTAGGCAGAGCCATGAGAGAAAGTGCTGTTGCAAACCAGTGCATCTTATTTAAACCTCACTTACCAGAAATAATAAAGATTGCACAGTGTTATGGTGCTGTTGGGGTAAATACCGCACACAGTGGCACAGCACTGGGCATTTTTTTTCAAAGGGATGAGAATGTTCCCAGCGCATTTTTTAGAGATGTTCGGAATATAGTTCAAAAATATGAAAAAAGTTGTATGTTTATCAAGACCAAAACGATAAATCATGGGCCCAAAATATTAAAGAATTAAAAAAGCATAGTTAATAAGGCTTATACTTGATTTTGGTATAGAAATTCTTACGGGGGCAAGTAATCTTCACCTTGAGCTACTTTCTATACTGGAATTATACTTATATAGGAGAGATATTGTTATGTATTTACCAGCTCATGGAGGCAATGTTTTTCGCGTTGCAAAGCAAATGGGAATCCCTGCCAATAAAATAATAGATTTTAGTGCAAACATTAATCCTCTTGGCTTTCCCAATATTGTAAGAAGGGTAATAGAGGAACACATTGATGATATTGTTCATTACCCCGATATGGAACAAAGTGAAATAAAAAGAAGTGCGGCAAAATATTATAATACGGCTGTTGAAAATATCATACCTGGCAATGGCTCTGTTGAATTAATAAACATAATTCTTGAAACTCTAAAGCCTTCAAAGGTTTTAATACCGAGCCCTACATTCTCTGAATATGCACGCTTGGCTAATAACAGGAATATAGATATTCAGCTTTTAGATATAACCCAAAACGATTTTAAATTTAATAAAAAGCTATTTAATAAAATACAAAAGTCTATAACGACAAATACACTCTTAATGATATGTAACCCAAATAATCCTACGGGCAATTTGATAGCAAAAAAAGATTTGGAATATGTTTTAGAGGAACTTAAGAAAACAGATTCATTTATGCTTGTAGATGAGGCTTTTATGGATTTTGTGGAAGAACCACAGAGTATGGTCAAAAGCATTAATAAGAATGACAATTTGATTATATTAAAATCTTTAACAAAATTTTTTGCTGTCCCCGGTATTAGGATTGGGTTTGCTCTTTCAAATGAAGAGTTGATTAATCGAATGAATAAATTAAAAGATCCATGGAATGTGAATACATTTGCGGGATTAATAGTGAATGTAGTTTTAGAAGAAGATAATTATATTCAAACTACCAGGAAATTTATAAATACTGAAAAAGACTTCTTATG
Organism: Thermoanaerobacterales bacterium; assembly: GCA_012841995.1. Classification (GTDB taxonomy): domain Bacteria; phylum Bacillota; class Thermosediminibacteria; order Thermosediminibacterales; family Tepidanaerobacteraceae; genus DUTQ01. The sequence continues at coordinate 6,712 of DUTQ01000279.1, forward strand.
GAAAAGATTAGATGAAGTTGAGACATTATATCCATTTTATCCATCGGCAAATTTTATTTTGGTAAGATCGGATTTTATAAAAGCACCTGAAATGGCCCAGGAGCTGAGAAAAAAGGGCATATTGATAAGGCAGTGTCAAAACTTTGATTTTCTTGATGAGAGTTTCTTTAGAGTGGCAGTAAAGGATAGGAAATCAAATGAAGCACTGGTTAGTGCAATCAAGACAGTGTTATTAGAAAAGAAAGAGAGCAAATAAAACATGATATATCCAATATTAGCTGCTTTTCTGCTCGATCTTGTATTGGGAGACCCTCGAAGGTCTACACACCCAGTAGTGCTCATGGGAA
>DUTQ01000280.1 GCA_012841995.1 Thermoanaerobacterales bacterium
AAAACAGCGGAAACGGTATCAGGTATAAGTGTTGTGGAAATCCCTTCTTGGATGAGTTCCCAACAAGTGAGTTTTGCTCCTTGCAATCTTGGCCTCGTCTCATCAGCATAGACCTTTATGTTCTTGCCAGAGTAATGCGCCTCTCTAATTACACCTAATGCAGTGCCATAATCTACAGTAGCAAGTGCACCTGCATTGCAGTGGGTGAGTATAGTGGCGCCATTAGGCACAATTGTGTTTCCATATTTTGCCATCGACCGGTTTGTTTGAATGTCCTCATCTTCTATTGTTTTTGCTTCTTTGAGAAGTGCATCATATATTTTATCATTAGAGTGGTTTATATTTTCATTTATAACCTTTTTCATTCGGCTTATGGCCCACATTAAATTTACTGCAGTTGGACGAGCATTACCCAATACATCCGCACTTTTCATAATGGCCTTTATAAATTCCTCTTTAGGCAAATGATTATACTCCCTAGCAGCAAGCACCATACCATAAGCACCTGCTACCCCTATGGCAGGAGCACCTCTTACCACCATGTCCTTTATTGCATATTCCACATCCCGGTAGCCCTTGCACTTAAAAAATGACACCTGGCTGGGGATTTTCCTCTGATCAAGAAATATTAAACTCCCATCTTTGAATTCCAATGTTTTTACCTTGTTCATACAAACCCTCCTGATAACTATACTAAATACATATTTCTACAAAGACGATACATTCCCTTCTAAAAGCTTTAGTTGGACGAAAAAGGTCCGTGTCTAAAAGACACGGACCTTTATTAAGGGGCATATTTTGAATTAATACATCATGTCTCCGCCGGGCATTCCGCCACCAGGCATTGGCATGTTTTGTTCCTTTTCAGGTATATCTGCTACAACTGCTTCTGTAGTTAATACCATTGCCGCAATGCTTGCAGCATTTTGTAATGTTGATCTTGTAACCTTTGTTGGATCAACAATTCCTGCTTTAATCATGTCAACATATTCTTCTGTCAACACGTTAAAACCTATGCCTTTTTCACTGCTCTTTAGTTTCTCTACAATGATAGAACCTTCTAAACCAGCGTTGGCAGGAATTTGGCGAACAGGTTCTTCAAGGGCTCTTTGGATAATGCTGATGCCTATTTTTTCATCCTTTTCGGCTTCTACATTGGAAAGAGCGGGTATCGCATTTACGAAAGCTGTTCCACCACCTGGTACAATACCTTCTTCAACAGCTGCTCTAGTGGCAGATAGAGCATCTTCAATGCGCAATTTGCGTTCTTTGAGTTCAGTCTCTGTAGCTGCACCTACTTGAATAACAGCTACTCCACCAGCTAATTTTGCAAGTCTTTCCTGAAGTTTCTCCCGATCAAAATCAGAGGTTGTATCTTCAATTTGTGCTTTAATTGCACCAATTCGTTTCTCGATCTCATCAGTGCTGCCAGCTCCGTCAACTATGGTCGTATTTTCCTTGTCAACACGGACCTGCCTAGCTTGACCAAGCATGTCAATGGTGGCACTCTTTAAGTCGATACCCAATTCTTCGGAAATAACCTGGCCACCAGTTAGTATAGCAA
>DUTQ01000281.1 GCA_012841995.1 Thermoanaerobacterales bacterium
GAGAAACAAATTAATTATCTACATCCGGCTTTAAAACCAATACTTTCAGAGACTTATGGTATAATATTATATCAAGAACAAGTAATGAAGATTGCGCAAGAGCTAGCAGGCTTTTCTCTGGCTCAAGCAGATATACTGAGAAAAGCCATGGGAAAAAAGCAACAAGATGTTATGGCTTCTCAAAGAAAAGATTTTATTAAGGGCTGTATAAAAAACGGCATTACCGAAGGAACAGCAGACAAAATATTTGAGGAAATATCCTATTTTGCAGGATATGGTTTTAATAAGGCCCATACAGCTGCATATGCAGTTATAGCTTACCAAACTGCATATCTTAAAGCCCATTTTCCAGTGGAATTTATGGCTGCGTTATTGACAAGCATAATGGACAATAGCGATAAAGTAGCGTTTTATATAAATTCATGCCGCAAGATGGGAATCGAAGTACTGCCACCGGATATAAATGAAAGCTTTGAGACATTTACGGTGGTTGGCAATAAGATTCGGTTCGGATTGGCTGCAGTTAAAAACGTCGGCCAGGGTGTAGCCAAAGCTATCATTCAAACGCGAAAGAAAAACGGCAAATTTACATCTATTAGAGATTTTATTGAAAGACTATCTTGTGAATTAAACAAAAGGACTGTGGAAAGCCTTATAAAAAGTGGTGCAATGAATTCCTTGGGAGCCTTTCGCTCTCAGCTGTTGAATGTATATGAAGACATTCTATCGTCAGTGCAGAAAGATAAGCGAACAATGCATAAGAATCAGGTGTCACTTTTTGAGCTTTTTGATGAAACTACAAATATACAGGATGTTTTGCCAGACATTCCCGAATATCCTAAAAAAGAATTGCTTGCCATGGAAAAGGAGATGCTGGGTATATATGTAAGTGGTCATCCTCTTTTGGAATATGAAGAGGAACTTTCGAAACTCACCACTATTTCTTGCAGTGACCTAGTGGGAGAAGTAGGAATAAGAGATAGACAGTATGCAGTAATTGGTGGAATTGTAACACACATTAAGGAGAAAACCACAAGAAACGAAAAAATAATGGCATTTGCAACTATTGAAGATTTAACCGGATCAGTGGAAGTCATTATATTCCCTATAACCTTTGAAAAATACCGCAATCTACTCGAAGAAGATTCAAAAATCCTGATAGAAGGCAGAATTGATTATAAAGAAGATGAACCTCCTAAAATCATTGCGGAATCTATAAAGCCTTTAACACATCGTAAAGGTAATCCTTTTCTCATTATTTGTGTTTTAAAAAAAGACAGTTTCAAGTTTGACAAATTTAATGAACTAATTCATGCTAATCCTGGGCAGACAAGAGTAGCACTGTACTTTAAAGAAGATAACACCGGTTTTCTATTAAATCAAAGTATAAACTATTCTCATGAGATTGCTGAATTTTTATCTGAAGTTAAAGCTTCAAGTGATTATCTACTATGTGAAGATTTGCAAAGTATGGGAAAAGAACGGGTATAAATAAAACACCAATTGAAAGTTTCATTTATTAAAAAGGAGGCCTTTAATTATGTGGACGGTAATATATGTGGCTACTGACGAAGACAATGCAAAAGTAGTAGAGAATGCAATAAAAAGCGAAGGCATACTTGCGAAGACGCGTGAAGTTTTAAAAAGTAAAAGACATGGCTGCTGTATCGAAATTCTTGTCCCTGAAACCGAAGCACAAGAAGCACAAGAAGTGATATTAGAAAAAAACCTATAGCTGGGGGGAAAACATAATTGAATAGAATTGGAGTTCTTACAAGTGGCGGTGATGCACCAGGCATGAATGCCGCCATAAGAGCTGTTGTACGGAAAGCTAATTACTATAATATTGAAGTCTATGGTATAAAACGAGGTTTTGCCGGTCTCATAACATCAGATTTTATAAAACTCGATACAATTACTGTAGGTGATATAATACACAGAGGAGGTACAATATTAAGGACAGCTCGATGCGAAGAGTTTAAAACTGAAGAAGGCCAAATAAAGGCCTTAAGAAACCTTGAGGCCTTTGGAATCGAGGGAATGATTGTAATAGGCGGTGATGGGTCATTTCGAGGAGGGCTGGCACTTTCGAAAAAAGGCATACCTACTATAGGTATTCCGTGTACAATTGATAATGATATACCGTTTACCGACTACAGCATAGGTTTTGATACTGCTTTAAATACTGTTGTAGAGGCGGTAAATAAGATACGCGATACGGCAACTTCCCATGAACGCACCTTTGTAATCGAAGTCATGGGGCGCCATGCTGGTCATATTGCACTGTACTCAGGTCTTGCAAGCGGAGCAGAAACGATTATTGTCCCAGAAATACCCTTCAATACAGATGATATCTGCAATAAAATCATAAGCGGTTATGAACGGGGAAAACTTCACAGCATTATAATTGTGGCTGAAGGGGCGACGAGTGGTTTCAAGTTGGGTGAAATTATACAAAATAAAACTGGTCTAGATACAAGAGTTATCATTCTTGGACATATCCAAAGAGGTGGAATGCCTTCAGCCTTTGATAGGATTCTTGCCAGTCAATTTGGCGGCAGTGCGGTTGAATTGATAAAAAACAACGAGGACAGAAAAATGGTTGGGCTGACAAATGGTAGGCTTCTTATAACCGATATGGAAAAGATGTTAACAGAAACAAAGCCTCTTGATATGAAGTTATTTAACTTAGCAAATATTCTATCGTTTTAAGTTTCATATATTAAAATAAGTTTAATTTTATGTAAAATTTAACGAATTACCCCTTGACATAATATATACGC
>DUTQ01000282.1 GCA_012841995.1 Thermoanaerobacterales bacterium
AACATCTAACCTTGTTTTTACATTATAACATACAAAATACTACAAGAAATCAGATAAAAAAAGCAATTGAAGAAGCACGCGTTCTAGTAAACGGTGAAGCTGTTAAGCCAAATTATAAAATAAAGGCCAATGATGAAATAGTAATAAATATTTTACCTCCAAAAAACATGTCTTTACTACCTGAAGATATTCCGCTTGAGATTTTATATGAAGATAAAGATATTATTGTAGTAAATAAGCCAAGGGGGATGGTAGTGCATCCAGCCCCAGGAAATTATTCCGGCACTCTCGTAAATGCACTTCTATATCATTCAAAGTCGCTTTCTAGGATAAACAGCATGAGGCCAGGTATTGTTCATCGCCTTGATAAGGATACATCAGGTGTTATCGTGGCGGCAAAAAATGACTATTCACATGATAATTTATCTAAACAGCTTAAAAAAAGACAGGTTAAAAAAATTTATCGTGCAATTGTTTGGGGAAACATTCTAGACAATAGTGCAAAGATCATTGCGCCAATAGGGAGAAATCCCATTAAAAGGACAAAGATGGCGGTAAATACATCAAATTCCAGAAAAGCAGTATCATATTTTCAGGTTTTAGAAAGATTTTCTGATTTTACCCATGTTGAGGTTGCAATACAAACTGGTCGTACACATCAAATAAGAGTTCACATGAAATTTATTGGTCACCCTGTTTTAGGTGATCCTGTTTATTCTAAAAAAAAGAATCCGTTTAAAATCAAAGGCCAAGTGCTCCATGCATATAAATTGGGTTTTCTACATCCTGCAAATTCCCGCTATATGGAGTTTACCGCACCTATACCGGATGATTTTAATTCAGTTTTGAGGATCTTAAGAGAAAGAGAGGGGTAAGTTGTGCAACAAGTTGTCCATATAATGGATGAATCGGCAATTAAGAGAGCATTAGTGAGAATAAGCCACGAAATATTGGAAAAAAATAAGGGCGTAGAAGACTTGGCATTAGTTGGGATAAGAAGGAGAGGGGTGCCTTTATCACAGCGAATTGCCAAGAATATCTTTCAAATCGAAGGAGTAAAAGTGGATGTGGGAATACTCGATATTACTTTATACAGAGATGACTTGTCAACTAGGCAAGCCCAACCTATTGTTCACAAAACGGAGATTCCCTTTGATATAACCGACAGAAAACTAGTGTTAATTGATGATGTAATATTTACCGGGAGAACTGTTCGAGCTGCTCTCGATGCCTTATCAGATCTCGGAAGAGCTCGTGTTATACAGCTGGCAGTATTAATAGATAGAGGCCATAGGGAATTGCCCATAAGACCAGATTATGTTGGGAAAAATGTACCTACCTCCCGGAATGAAATAATAAATGTCAAATTAGAAGAGGTAGATGGAGAAGACTGTGTAGAAATCCTAAAGGCATAATTCTTTTAAAATTTTATTGTCTGGATTTACATACAATGTTTTCTGATGGTCATATATAACATATCCGGGCTTTGAACCGGATGGTTTTTTGACATGTTTTACTTTTGTATAATCAACAGGGACATTACTTCCTTGTCGGGCCTTGCTAAAGTATGCTGCTAGTGTTGCTGCTTCCATCAAGGCCTTTTCGCTTACCTTTTGACCGCCACATTCTAAAATCACATGTGAACCAGGGATGTTTTTTGTGTGAAACCATATGTCGTTGGGGGTAGCTTTTTTAAGTGTAAGCATGTCATTTTGTCTATTATTTTTTCCTACATAAATAGCAAATCCATCGGAAGATTTGAATTTATATGGATTGGAAACTACTTTTACCTTTTTATTTTTATGTGTTGATTTTAAGTAGCCTTGAGCCTCTAGTTCCTGCTTTATTTCTAGCAAATCCTCAAGTGTCTCTGCATTTTCTAAGTTAAAGAATGTATTTTCAAGATATTCAATTTCCAACAATATTTTTTCAATGCGTTTTTCAACAGTATTTTTTGTTGATTGTAGCTTTTTATATTTTTTAAAATAATTTTGGGCGTTATGTGCTGGTGATATCTTATTGTTTAGTGGAATAGTTATATCCTCTCCATCTTTATAAAAATTTGGAAGAGTCACCTCTTTTAGACCTTGCTGTAATTGATAAAGATTTGCAGAAAGAATTTCACCCCAAAGCTTAAATTTATTTATATCCCTTGTTTTTTCCAATTTGGAATTTAGAAATGTCAGGTTTTGGTTTAGTTTTTTCAAATGTTTTTTTAATTGATTTATTACGTTATTTCTATCGGAATTTAGTTTTTTCCATTTGTTTTTGGCCGCAAAAAATTCATCAACAACTTGATTTATTTGAGTTTTTTTGATGGCTTTATAGTGTGTTTTGCTTTGCAATGGGAAAACCCAGAAATCCGTGGGAAATCCGGTGTCAGTATCAATGTACAAGATGGGGCAAAACTGACGATTTTCAATATTTTTCTTAAAATCATTGAGAACACTTGAAATAGCTGTTATTTCTTGATTAGATAATGTTGAAACTGGTCTTTTAGGATCTATACCTGCTCTTGTTGCCATTTCCTTTGCAGTTGTACCACAAAAACCCATGAAATGATCCAGTATGCATTTACTTAAAGTTTTATTCTGTTGTGCGGTTTTGGCTGAAACCATAATTGACATTATATCATTTTGATTCACATGTAATAAACAAATTTTTTGATCTACTGGAGGTAAATCATATGTTTTACCAGGCAGTATCTGACGATATCTACTTTTGTCAGACGCAACTTTTTTTATGGAATCTATTATTTTATTATCTTTTGAATTAACGAGTATTACATTACTGTGTTTACCCATTATCTCAATAATCAACTTTAATTCGATAGGCTGCATAAACTCATCGCGACTTTGAACAACAATCTCTACTATTCGTTCCATATCTTTTTGGCTAATGTCGGAAATTATACCACCTACTAAATATTTCCTTAGAACCATACAGAAATTCGGAGGATTTGGAGGATTTTTTTGTGTATAATTAGTTAAGTGTAGGCGGCAATCTTCAGGATTTATTGATATTAGCAACATTACTTCACTGCTCAAGCGTCGAAGGCCTAATACCAACTCATCGTGTTTTGGTTGATTTATCTTAATGATTTTACTGTCTAATATAACTTCCCTTTGTTCACACAGTGCTGCATGCATTGTTATTCCGTCAAAAGGCATTGAAAGACCTCCTTGAAATTCTGAAAGTTGTGCTATAATAGTATAACATAATAGCTTGTTTTGTTTAAGTTAATTATGTTATCATTGTTTATAATTATATTAAATTCACATTTATTATAATATCTATAG
>DUTQ01000283.1 GCA_012841995.1 Thermoanaerobacterales bacterium
TATGAGGCTGCACAAGAAAAAAAATTAAACAGTATATTGATAAAATCCAGAAATAATTCCATAAAACAGGCCCTTATATCAGCTAAAAACATCATTGAGTTCGGTAAAAAAGAAAAATTCCGTGCCGAACGATTTAAGGCCGTCATAGACAACTCCAGTGAAGGCATTATATCCATCGATAAAAACAATATTATTACAACCTTGAACCCTGTGGCAGAAAAAATTTTGAATATAAAATCAGAAAAAGTCCTGGGAAAACAAGTATCAGATTTGCCGCCAAAAAAAATCTATGATACTCTTTTTAGCAAAAGAAACAAAGAGTTAGATAAACTCATAAAAATTAATTCAATAAATGTGCTTGCAACAAAATTCCCAATCATTGTAGATGGGGAACAAGACGGAGCTATAATCTCTCTTCAGGATGTCTCAAATATACAAAAGTTAGAACAAAAAGCAAGAGTTCAACTTTACGCCAAGGGGCTTGTGGCTAAATACAATTTTAGTGACATCATAGGAGAAAGCGAGCCACTAAAAGATGCCATAAGTAATGCAAAAAAATACGGGAAAACTTCAGCCACAATACTGATACAAGGAGAAACCGGAACAGGTAAAGAGCTTTTTGCCCAGAGTATCCACAATATAAGCCCAAGAAAAAAAGGCCCATTTGTGGCAATAAACTGTGCCGCTCTTCCAGAAAGTCTCCTGGAAAGTGAACTGTTTGGGTATGAGGAAGGGGCATTTACTGGCGCAAAAAAAGGAGGAAAACCGGGGCTTTTTGAACTTGCTCATAATGGCACCATATTCTTAGATGAGATAGGTGAGATGCCTCTTAGTCTACAGAGCCGGCTGCTCAGAGTGTTACAAGAAAAGGAAGTCATTAGAATAGGTGGAGATTATGTGCTAAATGTGGACACAAGGGTAATAGCAGCCACAAACAAGGATATATATAGTTTGGTAAAGGAAGGAAAGTTCAGGGAAGACCTCTATTTCAGGATAAACATCTTGAACCTTCATGTGCCTCCACTTCGTGAAATGACTGAAGACATTCCTCTTTTAATACACCATTTTATAGACATTAAAAATACAGAACATAATACAAACATAAAATCCATCTCAAAAAAAGGCGTGGAACTCTTGCAAAGTTACTGCTGGCCCGGTAATGTGCGTGAACTGGAAAACTTCGTAGAAAGGCTAGTCATTTTGGCCGACTCATCAATTATAAACAAAGATCTTGTCGAAAAGCTGCTTGTTGAGCATTTGAGAAGTAAAAATTGTAGTAAAGACGATTTAGGGCAAAAGATAGCCATAAATATCAGCAGCTTAAAAGACATGGAGCTTGAAATTATAAAAGCATTAGATAAAAAATACGAAGGAAATAAAACACTCCTCTCGGAAAAGCTCGGCATCAGCCGCACTACCTTGTGGAAGAGATTAAATGAAATTGAAGAGCTTTCGCTTGATTAAATTGAGCAAAAAACTTGCTCAAAGCTTATGTTTGTGTTAGGATATAGATAATTTAAATATTTGCGATGAACGAGCAAAGTAGCTCAAGCGGGGTTACAATAAAGAGAGCGGTCCGGTTGGTGAAAGGCCCGCAGCACCTGTGGAAGCGAATTACACTCTGGAGCATGAATCGGCTGTCGACCGTTAAATCGGCCTAGAGGCATTTTAAAAAATGCAAAATAAGGTGGTACCACGGCCCTTTCGTCCTTAACAGACTTAAGGGCTTTTTTGTTGCTTATTTTCTTTTTGTATGTTTAAACAAAACAGACGAATTTTTCAAGGAGGTAACTTTCAATGCAAAACGTATATGACATATTAAAGGAAAGAGGGTTTATTGAACAAGCCACACACGAAGAGGAAATACGGGATCTTTTGGGAAGAGAATCTGTGACATTTTATACCGGATATGACCCTACGGCTGACAGCTTACATGTAGGACATCTTCTTCAAATGGTAGCCATGGCTCACATGCAACGGGCCGGTCATGTGCCGATAGTTCTGCTGGGCGGCGGCACAGCCATGATTGGCGACCCATCTGGTAGGACAGATATGCGCAAAATGCTCACACGCGAACAAATTGACTACAATGCAAACCAATTTAAAAAACAGTTTGAAAAGCTAATCACCTTTGAAGATGGCAAAGCTCATATGGTAAATAACGCCGATTGGCTTTTAGATTTAAATTATATATCTTTTATGCGGGAAATCGGCAGGCACTTTTCTGTAAACCGAATGCTAACTGCTGAGTGCTATAAACAGCGACTAGAACAAGGGCTTACCTTCCTTGAGTTCAACTATATGTTAATGCAGTCTTATGACTTCTTATATCTTTACAGAAAATACGGCTGCAAACTCCAAATGGGAGGAAATGACCAATGGTCAAATATCATATCAGGTGCTGACCTCATAAGGAGAGTGGAGGGAGCTCCGGCTTATGGCCTTACCTTTACACTACTAACAAATAGTGAAGGCAAAAAAATGGGCAAAACCGAATCAGGTGCCCTTTGGCTTGATGCAGAAAAGGTCTCTCCTTACGACTTTTATCAATATTGGAGAAATATTGATGACCGAGATGTAGAAAAATGTCTAGCCCTTCTTACATTCTTACCCATGGAAGAGGTGAGAAGACTGGGCGCACTTAAAGGCGCTGAGATAAACAGGGCAAAAGAGGTGCTGGCCTTTGAGCTCACCAAAACCATACACGGTGAAGAAGAAGCACAAAAAGCCCAGGATTCAGCTAGGGCACTCTTTGCAAGCGGAACAGACCTCTCCTCTGTCCCATATACTACTATCACTCAAGAAGAATTTGGTGGCAATATGAATATTGTGGACATCCTAGTGCTTACAGGTCTTGTATCCTCCAAAAGTGAGGGAAAACGGCTGATAAAACAAGGAGGAATATATCTAGACGAAAATCGCGTTGACGATACAGAATTAAATATTTCTGAAAAAGACTTTGATGATAAAAACAGCCTTCTAATTAGAAAAGGCAAAAAAGTATATCATATGTTAAAACTTAAATAAAAAAAGTCAAAAACTGCCCGGCAACCTCGGGCAGTTTTTTATACTCTCTCCTCATCACCTTGATTTTTGTCGCTTCAAATAATACAATTGATTTCAGCATATAAACTCATCTTCACCGGAGTTGCTTTTTATACCGAAATCAATCTAAATTGAATTTTATGCGTATATTTTATGGATTTTTATCTTTGTTTTTTTAAACTATATATAGTCTTTTCACATTTTTATAATATTACCTACTCGTTAGGAGCATTTAATATGCCGATTATAATTCATGGCTCCTGGGTGCCAAATTCAGGGGAGTCTTTCATAAACTGTGGAAAATTTTTTATTTGGCTTGAAGACACAGAAATTAGCTTCCAACCAAAAAACAATGAGGAGCTTCTTGTTTTCTCATGCCAAAAAATGGAGGTTTTAGAGGGCTTCGGGTTGAATTTAAGCACAAAATCATGGGAAACAATGGATTTTATCATCCCTACTTTAAATGATAAACCATTAAATTCCGTAAATATTAATAAATACTTAAATAACCCAGCAATAAATCTAAATAAATGGCAAGTTCCTGGAATCTTTTTGGATGTCACTGAAACCTTTCAGTTTCTCCTTTTTCTACAAGATTTTGAAAAGGCACCTGAAAAATTGATATTTGGTGATGATCTAATCTTCTGGATATCTGTGGCTTCTTATGCAAAGGGCCTTGTTAAATCCCAACAATTCCTTCCTGATATTATTAAAGGTCCTAATCACGAATACTATGCCATATGGAGATTTGCCGGCGACATAATAGCATTCGAAAAAAATCTGATTACTCTCACACAGCAAATGCCAGGCATATGTCAGTGCATATTCCCAGGTTATGATCCAAAGGGTTTGATAAAAAACTTCATATCTATTATGCTGGATCACCTTGTAAGAAACGTAAAAACCTCAAAAATCATTGAAATTATCCTGCGAGCATTTCCCAACCATATAGAAGCAGATTTTATAAATGCCCTGATAGCAACTGATATACGACCTATTGATACATCGGCAAATATTGACGAGTTTTTCGACCAATTTAAACAGTGGCAAGACAGCCATCAACGATCATATGCCTCCTTATTCCGCCTTTGTTTTAAACTAGAGGAACCCAAAAATGAGGATGAGCCATGGATAATTCGCTTTCTTTTACAAAGCAAAAACGATTCAAATATCTTGTTTATGGCAGAAGATGTCTGGCAGCAAGAAAATAATCTCATATATAAACTCTGCAAAAACCCTAGAGAAGTCTTACTGGAAAATCTGGGCAGAGCCTCTGAAATTTACCCACCGCTCTTGAATTGCCTTGACCAAGAACAACCTCATTTATGGGAGCTTACCGCAGAAGATGCCTATGACTTTTTAAAAAATGGTGCCGGTTTACTTGAGGAAAAGGGTTTTGGAATACTGGTTCCCGCTTGGTGGAAAAGCCAGAATAAGCAAAAAATCGGGCTGAAATTAAAGCTTGGATCCAAAGATGATAAAATTCCTCCCCTTGAAACAGGCCTAATGGGCCTTGATGCAATTGTGGATTATGATATCTTTATAGCTATAGGTGATGAGGAAATTCCTGCAAGCCAGTGGCAACAGCTGGTAGACATGAAAGTCCCGCTTGTAAACATCAAGGGCCAGTGGGTTGAAATACAAAAAAGTGATGTAGAACATGTTTTGAATTTGTGGACACGCAAAAAAGACCGAGACAAGGGAAAAATGCCATTGCTGGATGCCTTGAGTTTGGCTTCAGGCGGTTTGGGTGATGAAGCATTACAACAAGTTCAAACACAAGGCTGGTTTGAAAGACTATTAAAAGATCTGGAAAAACCCGACAGTTTTCAAGTAGCAAGGCAGCCAAGAGGCTTTTGTGGCAAGCTCAGAGATTATCAAAAGCGCGGTATGTCATGGCTCATGTACCTTGAAAAACGAGGCTTAAGCGGCTGCCTTGCTGATGATATGGGACTTGGCAAGACAATACAGGTTTTGGCCCTGCTACTAAATGAAAAAGAGAATAAAGGCTCTACAGGGCCAACATTGCTCATATGCCCTACTTCTGTTATAAGAAACTGGAAAAAAGAAGCAGAGCGTTTCACCCCTTCTCTCTCCATACTTGTACATTACAGCCCGGAAAGATTAAGGGGTAAGGATTTTGAAAACCAAGTAAAGCAAAAAGACCTTATTATAACGAGTTTTAACATTGCAAGACGTGACTTTAAAGAACTAAACAAGATCAAATGGCAGAGAATCATAGTGGATGAGGCTCAAAACATAAAAAATCCTACAAGCAAACAGACAAAAGCTATAAAATCGCTTCAGGCCAAGACTAGAATAGCCCTTACTGGAACACCGGTAGAAAACCGGCTTGCCGAACTTTGGTCTATTATGGACTTCCTAAATCCAGGATACCTGGGAAGTTTCAACTATTTCAGAAAAAACTTCGAGCTGCCAATACAAAAACACGAGAAGACAGAGCCACTTGTCAGATTAAAAAAATTAGTTAAACCCTTTCTTTTGAGAAGGGTTAAGACTGATTCTAGTATAATAAAAGACCTCCCGGAAAAGCAGGAGATAAAAGTTTATTGCCCATTGACAAAAGAACAGGCAAGCCTATATGAAGCTGTAGTAAAAGACACGCTAGAAAAATTAAACGATTCGGACGGCATCAGGCGAAGGGGGATAATCCTGGCATCTTTAACAAAACTCAAGCAAATATGCAATCACCCCGCACAATTTCTAAAGGATAGAAACCATCTTGCAAGCCGTTCGGGCAAATTGACAAGGCTTTCAGAAATGCTTTATGAAGCAACTGCCGAAAGCGAATCTACTCTTATCTTTACACAGTTTAGACAAATGGGTGAAATCTTAAAATCATATCTTGATAAAACATTTGAGGCTGAAGTGTTTTTTTTACATGGCGGCATTCCCACACAAGACAGGAATGAAATGGTAAGACGCTTTCAAGAAGAAACAGATCCAAAAATATTCATACTCTCACTCAAAGCAGGCGGTGTAGGATTAAACCTTACCAAGGCAAACCATGTCTTTCATTTTGACAGATGGTGGAACCCGGCAGTAGAAAATCAAGCAACAGATCGGGCCTTCCGCATAGGTCAAAATAAAAACGTCCAGGTCTATAAATACATCTGTCAAGGCACTTTGGAAGAGCGAATTGATGAGCTTATTTCAAAAAAACAAGAACTGGTGGATAACGTCGTAACCAGCGGTGAATCATGGCTAACAGAGCTTGACAATAACCAGATTGCAGATCTGATTACCCTTAGTAGACAATCGGCAATAGAATTAGATTGAGGTGGTATAACATGGCTTCAAAAAAAACTTTTTCATACACTTGGTGGGGGAAAAAGTGGATACAAGCCCTAGAATCTTTTGGATGGGCAAACAGACTCGAGCGAGGTAGACGCTATGCCCGCCAAGGTAAAGTCATTGATTTAAACATTGAAAAAGGCAAAATAACTGCATTTGTCAGTGGAACCCGAAGCACACCATATCGGGTATCAATAAAGGTGCAAAAATTTAGAAAAAGCCAGTGGAATGCCATTATCAAATTCCTTTCATCAAAAGCCTTGTATGCAGCACAACTCCTGTCTGGCACTATGCCCGAAGACATACAATACGTTTTTGAAGAGGCAGGGATAAATATCTTGCCTCAGGACGAA
>DUTQ01000384.1 GCA_012841995.1 Thermoanaerobacterales bacterium
ATGTGCAAGTTCTAGGCTACCCCAATAAGTGGGGTGGCCTTTTTCTCTTGCTTTGCATACTATAATTTTACTCTAACATTCCTTTCTTAATGGATAAATTTAACAGCTTTCTTTTCGTAATCCCTATATGCTTACTAATCGTAGTATTTATTGCTTTTTTAATACTTATTGTTGTATACTACCTATTTTTTATATATAATAGTAAGCAGAGGTGGTTGTTTTGGACGATATGGATATAAAAATTTTAAAGCTTTTAGAGCTTAACGGAAGAATGTCTCATGAAGAAATAGCAAAAAAATTAAATATTTCTAGGCCGGCTATTCATCAAAGAGTATCTAAACTCGAAAAAAACAAGATTATAAAAGGTTATAAAACTGATATTGATTGGAACGCTGTTGGGCAAGTAATTAGAGCTATTATCTTTATAAATATTCATACATTAGATTTTAATAAAGCTATGAAAGAAATAATTAACTTGAAGGTTCCTGGCTTAACCATTGAAGAATGTTATAGAATCACCGGCCAATGGTGTATTATGCTTAAAATCAGAGCAGAAAAAACAGATCAATTAACATTATTACATGATGAGTTATTAAAAATGGAAGGTATGTTAGATACCTTTACTATACTTATATTATCAGAAATGGAAAGAGAAAAATCTGTATAGGAGGCAATAACTCATGAACAACTGCATAACAAAAAAAGTTGAATTTAAAAATGAAAAGGTATTGAAGTATTTACCCGGTAGCTCTGAAAGACTTGAATTGGAAAGTGCTCTAGAGGAGATGCAAAACTCTTTTTTAGAAATACCAGTGATAATCGGTGGCAAAGAAATAAAAACAGGTAATAAACAAAAATGCATAATTCCCCATGATCACAAAAAAATTATCGGTGAATATCATCTGGCCGGCGAAAAAGAAGCAAAAATGGCCATAGAAGCGGCGCTAAAAGCTAAACAAACTTGGGAAACACTGCCTTGGGAACATAGAGTATCCATCTTCTTAAAAGCTGCAGAATTGGCCACAGGGCCTTGGAGAGCAAAATTAAATGCTGCTACAATGTTAACTCAAAGCAAAACTTATAAACAAGCAGAGATTGATTCCGTGTGTGAACTAGCAGACTTCTTAAGGTATAACGCAGCATGTCTTCATGAAATATACAGCAACCAGCCTATTTCAACACAAAATGTCATAAATAGAATAGAGTATAGGCCTTTAGAAGGATTTATATTTGCCGTATCACCTTTTAATTTTACTTCTATTGCCAGCAATCTTCCGGGTGCTCCGTCAATTGCAGGAAATACAATAGTATGGAAACCGGCATCGTCGGCTGTTTATTCTGGATATCTGGTTTACCAACTCTTTAAAGAGGCAGGATTACCTGATGGTGTTATCAACTTTATTCCTGCTAGAAGCAGTGATATAAGCAACACTATTTTGTGTAACGAAAATTTAAGCGGTATTCATTTTACAGGATCAACTGAAGTATTCCAAGACATGTGGAAAACCGTAGGTGAAAATATCACCAATTATAAAAGCTTTCCAAGGTTAGTTGGAGAAACTGGCGGTAAAAACTATGTTATTGCACATCCTTCAGCCGACATTCAAGCCTTGTCAAAATTATTAGTAGAAGGAGCTTTTGAATATCAAGGACAAAAATGTTCAGCTGCCTCTAGAGCATATATACCAAAAAGTATTTGGAATAACTGTAAAGATAATTTAATACAAGAAGTTTCCAAGATAAAAGTCGGAGATGTTACAGAGTTTACAAACTTCATGGGTGCCGTTATAGACGCTAAATCCTTCAACAATATTAAAAAATATATAGAGTTTGCAAAGAACTCAAAAGATGCACAGATAATATTCGGTGGTAATTGTGATGATAGCAAAGGCTATTTTATAGAACCTACCATAATATTAACCTCTAACCCCCATTTCAAAACTATGAAAGAGGAAATATTTGGTCCTGTTTTGACAATTTACCTATATGAAGATGAAGAATTTGAAGAAATTCTAGACCTTGCAGCTAATACTTCGAAATATGGATTAACAGGATCAATATTTGCAGAAGATCCATATGTCTTAGTAAAAGCAGAACAAGCATTGACTCATACAGCAGGAAACTTTTATTTAAACACTAGACCTACTGGAGCCGTAGTAGGACAACAACCTTTTGGTGGATCAAGATTATCGGGTACCAATGACAAGGCAGGATCAAAATTAAACTTAATGCGTTGGATAAGCCCAAGAACTATTACAGAAAAACTGGCTTAATCAAAAAATCAGCTCGAAAAGAAATACACGGGGACGGTTCGGGACCAGTGAAAAAGTCCCCATAAAATTAAATATCAAATCCAAGCACAAAAAACCATTAAAAGCCTTGAACTAGCTAGCTTTTAGGTACAAAAAACCCCCTATATATGGTATAATATAAGCATGACCAAATGCCAACCAAAAGGGGGTTTTTCTAATGCTTCGACTTAAGCCAAAGCAATTAAGCTTTCACTACTCATTATACAACAAAATACCAGAAAATCATATACTAAAAAAGATAGATTCAGTAGTTGACTTTTCTTTTATAAACGAACTACTAGAGGGGAGCTA
The DNA here is from genome assembly GCA_012841995.1 of Thermoanaerobacterales bacterium. GTDB lineage: Bacteria > Bacillota > Thermosediminibacteria > Thermosediminibacterales > Tepidanaerobacteraceae > DUTQ01. The sequence goes on from DUTQ01000384.1 coordinate 2,604, forward strand.
TTGTAAAGAGTTTGGCCGTCCTGCAAAAGAACCGGAAATGATGTGTAAGCTGCTTTTCTTACAACATTTATATAACCTATCAGACGAAAGAGTAATAGAGGAAGCAAGTTTAAACCTTGCCTACCTATATTTTTTAGGCGTTAATCCTGAAGATACCCTTCCGGATAAAAGCCTACTATCAAAATTCAGGACCCAGCGCTTGCAAGAATCAACCCTAGACGAAATCATAACAGAAATCGTAAGACAATGTGTAGAAAAAGGAATCATAGAAGGAAATAGCGTAAGTATAGACACTACCCATATAGAAGCAAATACTATCAAAAAAACTCCTGAGCGACTAATGAAACATTTAGGAAGAAAAATCATTAATACATATAAAGAAGAAACAGGTCTTGACTTAGAAGAAGACATCCCTGAGGCACCGAACTACAAAGAAATTGAAGATCACAAAAAAGCAAAAGCCATCATGAAAGATTACCTAGAGACTGTAATAGACAAAGTAGAGAAAAACATATCTACCCAGAAACCAAAAACTAAAGAAGTTATCGAAAAAGCTAAAGAAATATTAGATGACCCCAAGTTCATCAATCAAAAAGGAATACGCTCGCTAATAGACGAAGATGCAAGAGTTGGTCGTAAAAGTAAAAACCATAATTATTTTGGCTATAAAACAGAATTTGTCATGACAACAGATGAACGTATTATTACTTCCGTAAGAACAGCTAATGGAGCATATACCGATGGAAACCATGCCAAAGAGATGCTAGAACAAACAAAAAAAGCCGGTATAAAAATTGAAGAAGTCTATGGGGATAAGGCATATTTTAGAAAACCCATATTAGATGATATAAAAGAAATAAATGCAAAAGCCTATATACCTGTAAGTGAATCAGTCTATAGAATTGATGAAAGTGAATTTACATATAACAAAGACTCCGATGAATGGCAATGCAGCCAAGGTAACATAACAGAAAAAAAGAAGTATTTTAAATCTAAGACAAATGGAAAAGAAAGCTATAAATACTATTTTGAAATAAATCAGTGTAAGGCATGCCCCATACACGATAAATGTGCAAAAAAAAGTTCACGTAAAATTCTTAATGTAGGTTTAAATACACCGGAGTTTTATGAAATATCACAATACCAAAAAACTGATGAGTTTAAGGAAAAATACAAAAAAAGAGCTTCTATTGAAGGCAAAAATGCCGAACTCAAACGATTTCATGGACTATGTCGAGCAAGGGGATATGGTCTATTAAGTGTGTCTATGCAATCGAAATTAGCCGCAATAGCCGTAAATATAAAGAGGATAGCAGCAATAGTATCCTCTTTTTTAACTATATTTCTTGAAAGAATCATAATTTTTGAAGTGAATTTTGGTTTTTAATAATTTTATTGAAAATCTCGGTCAAAAAAGGCTAGTTTTTCACTGGGAGGGACACAAGGGGACGGTTTGGGACCAGTGAAAAACTAGCCTTTTTTGACCGAGATTTTCAATAAAATTATTAAAAACCAAAATTCACTTCAAAAAT
>DUTQ01000284.1 GCA_012841995.1 Thermoanaerobacterales bacterium
AGATTTCTAAAGATGAAAAAGATCAAAAATAATAAAACAGTTATAATGTATAGTTGGCAGCGGGTGTAACGGCACCCTCTGCCGTTGTTTAAAACACTACACCAGAATCAATGTTTCGTTTTTAAACAACGGCAGAGGGTGCCGTTACACCCGCTGCCAACTATACATTATAACTGTTTTATTATTTTTGATCTTTTTCATCTTTAGAAATCTGCTCTTTTGTTTTATTTATCTGCTCTATCCTTTTTTGTATGTCATTTATTTGTTTTTTTAGGTATGTTGATTTCTCCATGAGAAATTTTTCTTCATTTTGTAGTGTATCGTTTTTTAAATCTTCGTCGGTATAGTTTGCCCACATATTGAAAGGATACCACGTTCTAGCCCGGCGTTGTAGACCTGAAGCATTATAACAATGTCCAAAACCTCTGCCAAACCCATAAGTTTGCCAGTGCCAATTTCTCCTTCCAAAACCTCTTTGCATGTTGTTTGCGAAACCTGGCACAGAAAAATTATTGCAAAAGCCTGCTGCTCTACCGCTCATCGGACCTCTGCCTACCGGGCCAGTTCCATCTCCTCTAGGCATATATCTCACCTCCTACATTGCTTTTGTTCATATACTTATCTACAAAATAATACTAACACAGTTATGAACATATGTCAACAACTCCGAGCGAGATTTAATTAGAACATTTGCATATCTTTTTTAAGTAGGCCAACAATAAAGGTATAACCCGACTTATTGACATATGCCCATTTCGATATTAATATAGATATATGCTTATTTTATTAAAAAAGTTTGGGGGCGGCTAATATGTATACTAAAAAAGTATTGGATCATTTTACGAATCCCCGTAATGTCGGTGAAATTCCTGATGCAAGTGGTATTGGTCAATACGGTGATCCAGTATGTGGAGACTTCCTGAGAGTTTATATCAAAGTTAAAGACAACCGTTTGTCAGATGTTAAATTCCTTATACAGGGGTGTCCTGCGGCCATGGCAACGAGCAGTATAATGACCGAGATCGCTATTGGTAAAACACTTGAAGAAGCATTGAAAATAACAGATGACGATATACTTGAGGCTATTGGCGCATTACCTGAAGAAAAAACCCATTGCTCAAATCTGGGGGCAGGTGCATTACATCTTGCTATAGAAGATTATTTTGATAGTATAAGTGATAAGAAGTAAATAATTAATAGAAAGGGTTAAAGCATGAGTATAAAGACAACTGTTTTAAGTGAAAATTATGTGATAGGCCATACAGGTGCCATAGCCGAACATGGTTGGTCTGTATTCATTGAGGCTGATGGCAAAAACTTTTTATTTGACACCGGACAGGGCAAAGCACTACTGAACAATGCCAGGGTTTTTAAAAAAGACCTCTCTGCTGTAGATAAAATCATGTTAAGCCATCATCATTTCGATCATACGGGAGGACTATTAGACGCACTATCAGTTACAGGCCCTGTAGATGTTTATGTACACCCCGATCTTTTTAAAGACAGTTATTCCAAAAAAAACAATGAAATTATCCATGCCGGAATTCCATTCACAAGACCGCTACTAGAAAACCGTGGAGCCATATTTCACTTAAATACCAAGTGGTGTGAAATTGCACCTGGGATCCACCTAACAGGGGAGGTGCCTCGCAAAACCTGGTTTGAAAAAGGGGACAAGGACTTGGTTGTAAAATCCGGTGGTGATTATGTTCATGATGATATTCAAGATGACCAATCCCTGGTTTTGGAGACTAAAAAGGGGCTTTTCATCATACTTGGGTGTGCACATGCAGGTTTAATAAATATAATTGATTATGTAATAAAACAGACGGGTAAAACACATATCGAAGCTATAATCGGTGGGACACATCTCGGCTGGGTAAGCAAACAACAAATGAGTGAAACCGTAAAGGCATTAAAAGAATATGATATTGGAAAAATTGGTGTATCACACTGTACAGGCCTTAATTCATCAATGATACTTGCAAGGGAATTTGGTGAGAAATTTTTCTTTTGCAATGTAGGATCAAGACATATTTACATACTTAAACT
>DUTQ01000285.1 GCA_012841995.1 Thermoanaerobacterales bacterium
ACAAATAAGATTTGATGAACTAAACTTATCAAGAGAACTGCTAAAGGCTGTTAACGATATGGGGTTTGAGGAAGCAACACCTATTCAGGCTCAAGCTATACCACATATCTTAAAAGGAAAAGATGTCATAGGAAATGCTCAAACTGGAACAGGTAAAACTACAGCTTTCGGGCTTCCAATTCTAGAGATGGTTGATCCAAATAATAAGGCTCCACAAGCAATTATTCTGTGCCCAACAAGGGAACTCGCCATTCAAGTTGCTGAGGAAATAAGGACTTTATCAAAATACAAGCAAGGCATACACATTTTGCCTATTTACGGAGGCCAACCTATAGAAAGACAGATTCATTCATTAAAAAAAGGTGTGCAAATAATCATAGGAACTCCTGGCAGGGTCATGGACCATATGCGCAGACATACATTGAAGTTACAAAATGTTAAGATTGTCGTTTTAGATGAGGCAGATGAAATGCTCGACATGGGTTTTCGGGAAGATATCGAAAAAATATTAAAAGACATCCCCGAAGAAAGACAGACCCTTCTCTTTTCTGCAACAATACCTGAACCCATATTGGAATTAGGGGAAAAACATCTGAAAAACCCTGAATTTGTAAAGGTCGTTCACAAAGAGCTTACCGTTCCCAGCATTGAACAGTTTTATTTTGAAGTCAGTAGAAGAGACAAGGTAGATGCTCTTTCCAGGTTAATTGACTTTTATAATCCAAATTTATCATTGGTATTTTGCAACACCAAAAAAGGTGTTGATGAACTACTGGCACAACTTCAGGCTTGGGGCTATTCAGCTGATGGGCTCCATGGGGATATGTCTCAATCACAACGAGATAGAGTTATGGCAAAGTTTAAAAGTGGTGCTATAGATATTCTTGTAGCTACAGATGTGGCCGCTCGCGGTTTAGATGTGGAAAATGTTGACGCTGTATTTAATTTTGATGTGCCTCAAAATGAGGAATACTATGTGCACAGGATTGGCAGGACAGGTCGTGCAGGAAGAGCTGGTAAAGCCTTTACCCTTGTAGTTGGACGAGACATTTACAAGTTGAAAGACATAAAAAAATATGCAAATACTAAAATCTTGAGGCGTCAAGTTCCATCATTGTCAGATGTAGAAGAAACCAGGGTAAATACGCTATTAGAAAAAGTAAAACAAACAATTGATGATGGAGGATTGAACAAATATATTGGATTGGTTGAAAGCCTAATAGATGAAGACTATACCTCATTAGATTTGGCTGCAGCTTTGCTTAAAATGGCTATAGATAGCGAACAACCAAGTGAGCCTAAAGACGAGTTTGAATATTCCGGAGATGCTTCAGGGATGGTAAGGCTTTTTATAAATATCGGCCGCAAGCATAAAATACGTGCAAGAGATGTTGTAGGTGCTATAGCAGGCGAAACAGGTATACCTGGGAATTTGATAGGCACCATCGACATATACGATAAGTTCACATTTGTGGAGGTCCCTGCCGAATACGCATCAAAAGTACTTTCCATAATGAAAAACAATCAGATAAGAGGTAAAAAAATAAATATCGAACCTGCTAATGAAAAATAGCTAATAAAAAATGAAGGGTGGTTGATGAAACCACCCTTTTAAATTAAGTGAAAATAGCCCTATTTTTGTTATATGACGTTTTAACTTATATTATGCTATATTTATTTTGCTGTTGATCCGACGCCAGCCTTACAGGCTTTGTTGATATAGTCTGCCAAGTCTAGCACACGCATGGTATAGCCATACTCATTATCATACCATGAAAGCACTTTTACTACAGTATCATCTATTACCATCGTGGAGAGCCCATCTACAATAGATGAATAGGGATTCTTTATATAATCTGCTGAAACCAGTGGCTCTTCGGTATAATCCAATATACCCTTTAAATTCCCACGCGAGGAATCGCTAAACAAGGAATTTACTTCCTCTTTAGTCGTCTTTTTTTCTACATTTGCAACAAAATCTACTATAGAAACTGCAGCCGTTGGAACCCTAAATGCACATCCATTCAGCTTTCCATCGAGATGTGGCATTACAAGACCTATGGCTTTTGCCGCTCCGGTAGTTGTCGGAATAATCGATAAGGCTGCCGCTCTTGCACGGCGCATATCCTTATGTGGTTTATCCATGATATTTTGATTACCTGTATATGCATGGATTGTCGTCAGGGAACCGTTTAAAATTTTAAGATTATCGTCAAGAACTTTTACAACAGGTGCTAGGCAATTCGTTGTACAAGATGCGGAAGATACAACATAGTCGGTTTCTGGTGAAAATTCATGCTCATTTATCCCCATGACAATTGTCCTGTCAGCGCCATCAGAAGGAGCAGTGACAATAACCCTCTTTGCCCCGGCATTTAAGTGTTTTGCAGCATCTACGCGCTTTTTAAGCTTACCGGTTGACTCCAAGACTACATCAACTTCAAGGTCTTTCCATGGTAATTTCTCCGGATCTCTCTCCTTGAAAAAGGGTATGGGCTTTCCATCTATAATAATGGCATCGTCCGTTGAGTCAACACTTCCTGGAAAAATCCCGTAAATCGAATCATATTTGAAAAGATGTGCATGAGGTTTAGGCCCGCTAGTACTGTTAATACCAACTATCTCCATGTCTGGACACTTGCCCTCCAACCATATCCGTAACGCATGTTTACCTATCCTGCCAAATCCGTTTATGGCAACTCTTAGTTTCATGTTTCTTCCTCCCATGAGCATTTTCATTTTTCTACTTATTGCTTTAAATTAATACCAAAACATCAGAGCGAATCAAAGGTTTAACCAAAT
>DUTQ01000286.1 GCA_012841995.1 Thermoanaerobacterales bacterium
GCAGAGGATGTTTTAAGAAAAATGGGTTTAACCCAGTTTAGAGTAAGGAGTCATAATGATATAGCGCGCATAGAGGTATTGCCTGAAGAAATCCATGTATTTTTTGATGAAGGGTTTAGGGAAAAGGTTGTTGGCGCATTTAAACATACAGGTTTTAATTATGTGACATTGGATTTGACCGGGTATAGAACCGGGAGTATGAATGAAGTTTTAAAAGAAGGAGAGAAACATATTTGGAAAAGTTAAAACAGCTTCTGGAAGGCGTTAAAGAAGGCCAAATCAGTGTAGAACAAGCTATGAAGGCTTTAGAAAAGCTTCCATACGAAGACATTGGATTTGCTAAGATAGACCACCACAGAGTTTTAAGGCGTGGAATCCCTGAAGTCATATTTTGTGAAGGGAAAAGCAGTGATCAGGTGGTAAAGATAGCACAGCATATGCTAATGACCGGGTCAAATGTCATGGGAACCAGGGCGAATATTGAAACATTCAACAAGGTTAAAAAAGCCATACCTGAAGCCACATACTATGAAAAAGCCCGTATTTTTACAGTGGAATGCAAAAAAAACCATTTAAATAAGGGCTTAATAGCAGTAGTTTCTGCTGGGACATCAGATATTCCCATATCAGAGGAAGCAGCAGTAACTTGTGAGATCTTTGGAAACCGAGTGGAAAGGCTATATGATGTGGGCGTAGCAGGAATTCACAGGCTTTTTATGAACATAGACCTACTTGAAAAAGCCCAAGTAATCATAGTTGTAGCTGGAATGGAAGGGGCATTGGCAAGTGTTATAGGCGGGCTTGTAGATAAGCCTATTATAGCTGTTCCCACAAGTGTGGGATATGGTGCAAACTTCAATGGCCTTTCAGCGCTTTTGGCCATGTTAAACAGTTGTGCAGGCGGGATTTCGGTAGTAAATATAGACAATGGATTTGGAGCAGGTTTTATAGCTCATCAGATAAACACGATTGGGGGATAGTGTAGAAAATTTTTAAAAATTAAATACCCATAAGGAGGAAAGGCATTTTTTAGCCGTTTGGAATGAAAATTTTATATCTGGATTGTTTTTCTGGAATAAGCGGAGACATGTTCCTAGGGGCAATACTGGATTTAGGTCTTGACAAGGAAGTCTTTTTAGGTGAATTAAAAAAGCTCCCTTTGTCTGATTATGAAGTTGAGATAAAAAAGTCGATAAAATCAGGGATTACAGGCACTGATGTATATGTCAAAACTCATGAACATCATCCTCATCGAGGGTTAAAAGAGATATACGAGATAATCGACAAAAGCACATTAAAGCCTAGCATCAAGCAAAAAAGCAAGGAGACCTTTTTAAAGCTGGCAAAGGCTGAAGGCAAAGTCCACGGCAAATCACCTGACAAGATACATTTTCACGAGGTGGGTGCAGTAGATTCCATAGTGGACATAGTTGGTGCATGTGTATTAGTTGATATGCTGGGTGTAAAACATATATGTGCATCCAGCGTTAACGTCGGATCTGGAACGGTAAAATGCGCTCATGGCCAGCTCCCTGTACCTGCTCCGGCAACAGTTGAGATTTTAAAAGGTATTCCCGTCTACTCCCAAGGTGAAGAAGGTGAACTTACAACACCTACTGGGGCTCTTTTGCTTTCAAGTTTTGTCACTAAATTTGGTTCAATGCCTGCAGGGATTCCAAGGCAAATAGGATATGGACTGGGAAAAGCTGAAAGGGAAACGCCAAATGTTTTAAGGGCGGTTTTGCTTGACGCAGAAGATAGCAGTTTACATACTGATTTGGATGGATACGACAGGGATAATGTAGTAATATTAGAAGCGAATATCGATGATATGAACCCGCAGTTATATGATGATGTAATGGAGGGTCTCTTTGAAGGAGGAGCTCTGGATGTTTTTCTCACACAAATAATAATGAAAAAGAACCGGCCTGCAGTCAAACTGACATGTATCTCGCCACCGGAAAAGCAACGATACCTGAAGCAAAGGATTTTGGAAGGGACTACAACCATAGGAGTAAGGGCATATACTGCCAATCGGATTAAATTACATCGTGAAATAAAGTCGGTAAATACGTCTATGGGTGAGATAAGGGTTAAGATATGTAAAAAAGGTGAAGAAATCGTAAGAGTAATACCTGAATATGATGATATTAAAGAACTGTCTAGGAAAATGAATATGCCTATTTTAAAGGCATATAAATCCATATCAAAAGATATCTGATATTGATGTTTGGATAAAAAATGTTGCTCTATAAAGCGTTTAGGTATAAACTATAAAACAATAGAGCAAATTAAGTGGTTTCTAGTCAAATAAATTCCATATACGTGATAGGAGTGTTATTTAAATGCCAAATAAGGTAAGAGTCAGATTTGCGCCAAGTCCCACAGGCAGCCTTCACATAGGAGGTGCCAGAACGGCGCTTTTTAACCTACTTTTTGCAAGGCACAACAAAGGTACTTTTATATTGAGGATTGAAGACACTGATACAGAGCGATCCACTGAAGAATCTGCAAGCCAGATAGTAAGGTCGCTAAAATGGCTTGGACTTGACTGGGACGAGGGCCCGGAAAAAGGTGGCGAATATGGCCCGTATTTTCAAAGCCAGAGGTTAGAATTATATAAAAGAGAAGTTCAAAAGCTATTAGATGAAGGCAAAGCTTACTACTGTTATTGCACACCGGAAGAACTCAAAGAGCGCCGTGAAGCAGCGCTAAAATCAGGCAAAGCCCCGAGATATGACGGCCGCTGCCGCAATCTTTCTTCAGAGCAAATAGCCAAATTTAAGGCCGAAGGCAGAAAACCCACCATAAGGCTGAAAGTGCCGGAACAAGGGCAAACAGAGGTTTATGATCTTATTAGAGGGAAAGTGGTTTTTGAAAACTCTGTCCTTGATGATTTCATTATATTCAAGTCAAATGGAGTGCCAACATACAATTTTGCCTGTGTAGTAGACGATCATGCTATGGAGATGACACATATAATTCGTGCTGAAGAGCATCTCTCAAATACACCCAAGCAAATCCATGTGTATAATGCATTGGGTTATGAATTGCCTCAATTTGCGCATGTCCCAATGATACTGGCGCCTGACCGAAGCAAGCTGAGCAAGCGGCATGGAGCGACATCTGTAGAAGAATTTAGAGATCAAGGTTATCTTGCAGAATCTATAATAAACTATTTAACACTACTAGGCTGGTCACCAGAAGGCAATGAGGAGATATTCGGGCTTGATAAGACAATTGAAGAGTTCTCTTTAAAAAGGGTAAATAAGACCGCTGCTATATATGATGTAAAAAAATTGACATGGATTAATGGCCATTATTTAAGAGAACTTGATTTGGATTATATTACTAAACAGGTAATCCCCTTTATGATTAAAAAGGGAATCATTGATGAACAACAAAGCAAAGAGGATTATGAATACATTAAAAAAATAGTAGATGTCTCTAGGGATAGGGCAAAAACATTAGATGAATTAGCTGATACTATTGCCTTCTTTTTTAAGGATTTTGATGAATACGAGGAAAAAGGTATTAGAAAGCATTTTTCCAAAGAAAATGCAGCAGAGCTTCTCACAAAGGGAGCAGAGGTATTAGAGAACCTGCAGGAATTTACCCATGATACAACAGAAAAGGCTTTCAGGGATTTAACCGGTAGCCTTGGATTGAAAGCAGCAGCGCTGATACATCCTACTCGTTTAGCTATAACAGGGAGGACAATAGGCCCAGGTCTTTTTGATATAATAGTGTTGTTGGGCAGGGAGAAAGTAGTAGAGCGCATGAAAAAGGCTGCAGAGTGGATAAACGAGAATATATCCAAGTAATTATATTATAAAAAAAGCTAGGTTGAGCCTAGCTTTTTTATTTAACAATAACTTGATGTTTTTTTTA
>DUTQ01000287.1 GCA_012841995.1 Thermoanaerobacterales bacterium
AAATAGCAGTATGTACAATTTTCTTTATAAATAATAAAGACTTCTTGATTTCAGATCTTACTTTGAAAACAATCCTTTAACACTTATATACCTTTCTCCTGTATCAGGAAGTATTGTTACAACAAGTTTGTTTGAAATGTATTGTTTCGCCACTTTATGAGCAGCGAAGGCAGCTGCACCAGAAGATATGCCAGCTAGTATTCCTTCTTTTTTTGCAAGCTGTTGTGTTGCTTTATATGCCTCATCATCGCTTACAGTAATAATACGATCTATTATAGATGTATCTAGAGTTTTTGGGATAAAGCCAGCTCCAATGCCCTGTATTTTGTGAGGGCCTGCATTATTACCTGAAAGAACTGCAGAAGAGGCAGGTTCTACTCCTATAATCTTTACATTTGGAACCTCTTTTTTTAAAACTCTTGCTACACCAGTAAGAGTGCCACCTGTACCTATAGTTGCAACAAAAGCGTTGAGTCTTCCATCTGTTTGTTCTAGTATTTCCAATGCTGTAGTTTTTTCATGAGCTAGAGGGTTAGCAGGATTTTCGAACTGCTGAGGCATAAAGTAATCCTTGTTGGAATTTGTAAGTTCAAGAGCTTTATCAATAGCGCCTTTCATTCCTAATTCGGGAGGAGTCAGAACAAAATCAGCTCCATAAGCTGTAAATAATCTACGCCTTTCTTCACTCATAGATGCTGGCATTACCAAAATTAATTTATAGCCTTTGACTGCACAAATCACAGCCAACCCTACCCCTGTGTTACCACTTGTAGGTTCTACTACGGTTGAACCAGGTTTTAGTATATGTTTTTTTTCCGCTTCATTGATCATACTGTAAGCTGTTCTGTCTTTAATGCTTCCACCAGGATTTTGAGATTCAATTTTAGCCGCTACAGTTGCTCCATTTTCTGGGGAAAATATAGAAAGTTTAACTAGTGGTGTTGCACCAATAGTATCTAGTATCGAGTTTTGTATTCCTGCCGATTTATTTTTCAATTACAAATACTCCTTTCAAATGTAATAATAATTTCAATGTAAAAACCCTTTACAAACAGGGCAATTGGGGTCTTTTTTTAATGAAGGAAGATTAAATTCTGTTTGCATGGCGTTAAAAATGAGAAGACGATTTAATAAAGGTTTGCCAACATCAGAATATATTTTAAACGCCTCAGCAGCCTGAATAAAGCCTAATACACCAGGTACAGGGCCTAAAATGCCTCCGGAAAATGGAGAATCTCCTTTTGAGGGCATTTCTGGGAAAACGCAGCGGTAACAGTAAGTTTTACCTGGGATAATTGTCATTTCAAGGCCGTCAAACTTTGTAATTCCTGCTTCTATTAGCGGTTTCTTTAAACGAAGACAGATCTCGTTTAGCAAATAACGTGTTTGAAGATTGTCAACTGCTCCAATAATTATATCGTAATTTTTCATTATATCTACTGCATTTTTTTTATCAATATGTAAATTATATGGAATAACCTTGAGATTAGAGAAAAAACTCTCTAAAAAAATCTTTGCCGAATCGACTTTTTGCATTCCAATTCGCGATGTGGAGTGTAGGATTTGACGGTTTAAATTGGTAAGTTCTACATCATCGTAATCAACTATACCAATAGTTCCGATACCCGAGGACGCTAAGGCAAAGGCTACAGGAGATCCTAGGCCACCAGCACCTACGATCAAAATCTTTGCATTTGAAGGGTTTTTAGTGGCTACAACTTTTGAAGAAACTCCTTCTATTTCTTCTGGCTTATCAATGTAGGCAGGGGTATCATTATTAAATCTCATGCATAAAAGGTCAAAAAAAAGTGGATCTTCTAATATGCTACCTATGCTTAAACAAAGTTTAATAACTTCAATAGCGGTTAAAGCACCTGAAAGACAAGACGATAGCTCAAGACCCTGTTTTTCGAAGGAAGTATCTATATATTTGTTATGCATTATATTAAAAACGGGATTATTTAAAGGAATGTCATCTGAAGAAACTCGTTTGTTGCTCCTGAATGTTTTTATAATACCTGTCCAGGGACATTGGATAGAAAGAATTGTGGATGCCATGATGTTGCTGTTTTGAGATACAAGATTTTTGAAATGATTTGAACAAAATTTTATATCTCCAAATACAATGATGGCGGTATAATTTCTAATACTTGATGTTTTAGTCTTTATTTGAAACTCGTTTAATTTAACATCAGTATTAAGATCTATCAGATTTTCGAAAAGCTTTTTTTCATTTTCTCTGTCGTCAAAATAATAATCTATTTGGCTGATACCTGAAGCGACAAGATAAAACATTAGAGAAGAACAAACTCTTGGAGATTGAGCAAGAATTAGCACACGTGAACCTAATAATTTTTGCTGACCTGAAACACCAATTTCCGGTATTATTATGTGTCTCGAAAACCTTTGTTTATGTTGCCTTGATAAAACCAAAATGAATCCCCCATTTTTGGATGTTTGTTATAAAAGCAAGTGTTTTAAAAGTTTTCAAAAAAACTTTTCTTATTAATATAATAAACAAAAGAGGTGAGTTATGTAAAGAGCAAAGACAATCCAAAAATGCTCATTTGTATTTGGAGTCCCGCTAATTATTGTTCTACAAGGCATTTTTGTGTTTTTTTGCTAAAAAGCAGCTAGTTTAAATTACATTTTAAGAGCTTTGCGGATAGATAGAGCCAAAGTAGTGGCTAAAAAGACTTTTAAGAGATCTCCTGCAATAAAAGGCAGCGCTCCTGATAAAATAGCTGCACGTATTCCTATTTTCGTTGAGTAGGCAAGATATGGGACACCTATTGCATATACGATAATAATCCCACCGAGTATGTTAAGGAGAAAAGTATATGCAAAATTAGGTTTTAGTTTTTTATTAATTAAAGCCATGATATAGGCAGCGATAGGCCAACTTATGAGAAATCCTCCGGTAGGCCCGAAAAGTATCCCTATTCCGCTGCTGCCACCGTGAAATACAGGCAAACCTAAAGCACCTAATAGTAGAAATACAAGCATACTTAAAAAGGCTGATTTTGGAGGGAGTATACTCCCTGCCAGCATGACCGCAAGTGTTTGGGCGGTAATCGGAACAGGACTAAACGGTAATGGGATTTGGATATAGCCAAAAATTGAAGTGAGACCAGCAAACAATGCAATAAAAGGAATTTGACGGATTTCTAAAGACTTTTGATTTTTCATGATATTTCTCCTTTGATTTTTAATTTAGAAACGATGTTTAAATTTAGTTTAATCGAGTATAATTGTGTTTAGGATATTTCGCGAAAAGCAACAATTTACTAATGGGTATTACCTGACGACATATATCATGTTTTTAGGATCTATACTAATGACTTTGTTGCTCTATTTGATTAGCTTTAAAGGTATTTTCATTTTAAAATAAATAAAAGCTATTGTCAACATGCAAATAAAAAAAGTTAACAATGATTATATAAACTTTTTTAATCGACTTTGTTATAAAAGGGAATAATATTCTTGTATATGATGAAATTGCATAGTTTTGTCTATATAAGTGTTATTTTATTATTTGAACCTGATAAAGTTAAAAAAGATATAATAAAAAAATCCATTGAAGATGCAGGATATGATGTATGGGAATAATAAGGTTAGAATAAAATTAGAAGATTTCATGAGATAAAACAAATATTTTGCATATTAAATGCTCATGAGATCTTTTTTTTATAAAAAAGTTATTCATAAGAAGATGCATTTATGTTTGAGTTTCTATAGTTATTAAAGGATAATTTGCTCTTTACCTTGGGATTTTTTACACTTGTTTTGATTGGAATAAAATGTTACACTATGCTTAAGTTTGTATTAACAGAGGTCGTAATAATGACAAGAGGGGATAAAATATTAATTGTTTTTGTTTTGATTGTTTCTATTTTAGTTTATATCTGTTTTGGTGCTTATGGTCTTTATAAAGATAAGACATATGTTGTAATAGAAGTAGATGGGGAAATTTATGAAAAAATTTCATTAGGGCAGAACGGCCCGAAAATAAAAATAGATGTTCCTGTAATTTCCGGAAAAAACGTTATTGAAGTGGATCGATATCGTGTCAGAATGGTTCACGCAGATTGTCCCGACAATGATTGTGTAAGACAAGGATGGATAAGCTGTCCGGGTCAGATTATCGTATGTTTGCCCAATCGTGTGGTTATTAAAATAATAGCTAGTAAAAATCTTCCTGATGAACCAGATGCTGTATCTTTTTAGCTTTTTCACACACGTTGTGAGGTGTATAAATTGACAAAGCACCATAAAATGGCATTTCTTTCACTATTGGTTACTTTTGCAATAGCGCTTCATATTATTGAAAATATGTTACCCGTTTTATTACCTGTACCAGGAGCTAAATTAGGTCTTGCAAACATTATTTCGCTACTTGCCATTTCTCTCTTTGGATTAAAAGAGGGTATGATTATAAATGTTTTGAGATGTATAATGGGAGCGTTACTTTCCGGTTCTATGTCTAGCCTTATTTACAGTCTTTTTGGTGCAGTGACAAGCACCCTTGTTATGTCTTTTTTTTACAAATACTATAAGGGAACTTTTAGCTTGGTGGGGATTAGCATTATAGGCGGTATAAGTCATAACCTTGCACAAATTACAATTGCAAGTTTAATATTATCTACCTATAGCCTTTATTTATATCTTCCTTTTTTAATGGTTATCGGTCTTTTGACCGGGCTTTTAACTGGCTTTACCGCTCTATATGCAAGAAATAATATAATGCGTATTAGGTTCAAAACTGATGACTAGGAGGTAAGCAATAGATGATGAAAAGGGGCTATCGAAGTACAGCATTATTGGTTATAATATTATTAGTAGGTCTTGTGATTGGAGGAGTTCTAGGTCAGGTGTTTCAAAAGGCTTTGCCCATTCTT
>DUTQ01000288.1 GCA_012841995.1 Thermoanaerobacterales bacterium
ATGATAAGAGCCGTCATATAGTATAGCTTTTACACCCACAACTGGAAATCCAGCCAAAACTCCTTCATTTAGTGCTTCGCGAATACCTTTTTCCAGTTGTGGGCGTAAAAGCTATACTATATGACGGCTCTTATCATCCAGTTGACTCTTCGGAAATGGCCTTTAAGATTGCAGGCTCAATGGCATTTAAAAAAGGTGCAGAACAAGCGAACCCCGTGCTTTTAGAGCCCATTATGGATATTGAGGTTGTTGTCCCTGAAAGTTTTATGGGTGACATTATAGGAGATCTCAATAAGCGGCGCGGTAGAATTTTGGGTATGGAGCCTGTTGATGGAATGCAGCATATAAAAGCTCAAGTTCCTATGAGTGAGGTTGCAAGATATGCAACAGATCTTCGGTCAATGACTCAAGGCAGAGGTTCATTTACTTCTTCGTTCAGTCATTATGAAGAGGTACCTGCGCAATTTGCTGAAAAAATAATAGAAGAGGCCAAAAAAGATAAAGAACAGTAAACATGAAAATCAATGTCTTTCTTTTTGCATTTAAGTTTTTTATTTGGGGAAACTTAAAATGAATAAAAAGCTGGCAAAGCTAAACAATTACTTTATTTAAGGCAAAAAGGAGGGCAATAAAAATAACTAGATTTCAAAAAGCACATGTAAAACACACTCCTGACAGTGTGGAAAATATTCACAAAAAAAAGGTCGATAGCTTATTAGAGGATCAATTGGCAGATGACACTATGTATGGAGAAATTATTCCAAGTCTTATGGGATGGCTATCTCCAGAAGAGCAGAAAGAGCGAACTGATAGACTAGAAGGATTATCAAAAGAAATGGCAGAAAAAAAAGACGAAATGAATGAATAACGATATTTACTTTAGAGGGAGCGAAACTCCCTCTAAAATTTTCTTTTCAAAACATATAAACCACTTGCAAATTTTGCTAATATTAATTATAATATAAATAAAGGTCAAGGAAAGTCAAAGACTAAACATTGATTTAAAAAAGGTGAGGGATTATGGCAAACCTTACAGATATGATTGAAGAATTTATTAAGGAATGTTTTAAAGATTTGCCGGGAGATATTTTAGAGATACAGAGAAATGCAATAGCAAATCAGTTTCAGTGTGCTCCTTCCCAGATAAATTATGTATTAACTACTCGATTTAATATGGAAAGGGGGTATTTTGTAGAGAGTCGTCGGGGAGGCGGAGGATATATTCGCATAAAAAAGCTAAAAATAAGAGAAGATGAATTTTTAAGAGATATCATAGAATATATAGGGGATTCAATTTCAAACAGAGAAGCTCGTGATATTATCGAAAGATTATGGGAAGAGAAGATCATAACAAGCCGGGAGGCATCAATTATAAATGCAGCTATCAATAGGCACAACCTTTCAATAAAATTGCCAGAAAGGGATATGTTAAGAGCGAGAATATTAAAGGCGATGATTTCCGTTATTATGGATTTTGAAGCCAGAAAAAAAGGGGGAGATTAATTGTGTTGTGCAACGAGTGTCAAAAGAAACCTGCAACTGTCCATATTACAAAGATAATTAATGGCGAAAAAGCTGAAATACATCTTTGTGAAGAATGTGCAAAACAAAAGCAAATAGGGTTTTCAATGGGGATAAATCCATTTGGTTTTGACATCGAACAGGGATTTTCTATAGGCAAACTCTTATCAAACTTCTTTGATGCTCCTGAAAAAGCTCAACAACTTAAATCTGATGAACAAAAATGCGACCGATGCGGATTGAGCTTTCCAAGATTTGCTCAGACGGGGCGTTTTGGCTGCAGCAATTGCTATAATGCTTTTGAGGGAGCACTGAATCCCATGCTTAGGAAGATTCATGGAAAGACATACCATGTTGGAAAAGTTCCGCGCAGGTCGGGCAGTCAAATAAGGGTAAGAAACGAGATCCAACACTTGAAACGTGAGTTACAGGAAGCTGTTAATGCTGAAGAATACGAGAGAGCAGCAGTGATACGAGATAAAATAAAAGAGCTGGAAGAAAACAACGAAAACAGGGAATAGGAGTTGATTTAATGGGTATAGAAAAAGTAATGGATCCTTCCAAAATCAAATGGATCAATTCTAATGGACCCGAAGGAGATATAATCTTTAGCAGCAGAGTGAGACTTGCCCGCAATTTAAAGGATACTCCTTTTCCTCACATGCTTTC